>NZ_JBQHST010000032.1:0-28312 GCF_052066095.1 Collinsella sp. HCP28S3_B9 | reverse complement strand
GGCGCGGCTGCGCCTATGGCACTTCAACATCATTGTCGCAGCCCCGACCCGCGGTCACGAGCGGGGGCTCCTATCTTTTTAGTGCCCTCGGATTGGGTCATAGTGTCTGTCTTCGCGGTCGTTGACAAGCATTGCTGCGCCGGCGACCGTTGTAGCTATGGCGGCGGCAGCGAGCCCGGCGGCAATGCCAGAGCCGTCGCCCGTGTCGGCGAGCTTTCCGCCCGAGCCCTTGCCCTTGTTGCCCTTACCGTTCTTGTTCGCGCTGCCCGCGTTGGCGCCGGCGCCGCCTGCACTGTCCGAGGCCGCTACGGTAAAGCTTGCGGCTCCGTCGCTGGCGAGCGTGTAGTTCTGCGCCGCGTCGCCCAACAGGTCTTTTTTCGCACGCACCCAGTACGTTCCCGCGGCAAATGCCTCACCCTCGGCCATCGCTGTTCCCGGAGCGCCGTTTGCATCGTGCATAAACTCGAGTTGGGCGGTGCAGGCATCGTTTTCGAGCTTGCCCTCGAGTGATGCCGTAATCTTGGCGCGCACGTCCTCGCCGGCCTTAAGGCCCTCGAGCCCCTTAAAATGGGGTGTCAACGCGCGCGGATCGATATCGATGGGCACGGAGCCCCGCAGCGCCGTAACGGTCTTGTTGCCCAAGGCGTCGACATCCACATATACGATTTCAAACACATGGCCCGAAGCCGCCACGTTGAGTACGTTGCTGCTGTCGACGAGGCGGAAATAGCCCTCGCCAGCGGTCTTGCCATCCTGGAGCGAGGCATCGCTCAGCGAGTCGCCGTACGTCATGCGCATGCGGGTCGGGAGGTGGTACGAAGCCGTCTGCTTGTGCTCCGTATCGTAATTGCGCTGATAGATGCTCCGGGCCAGCGCTGCATCAACAAAGTCGGATGCGATGATGCCAATGTGCTTGAGGTAATCTGGCTCTGTTTCCTCGGTGCCGTCGGGATTGATGTACGGGCTCTTGTACAGATGCTCGTTGACCACTCGCGCTGCGGTAAAAGGGTTGTTTTGCGTGCAGCTGGTGTAGTTGATAGACCAGCAGCGCTCCGTTGCCTGCATCGTTGTTCCATCCGCGGCAGTGATATCTACGGTGTTGCGCTTGAGTTCGGACGCTGCCTTCAGGGCGCTATCGACCCATGCTATCTTACTGGATCCCGTGCAGCTGTAATGGTCTTGGGCATATACCTTTGTGCAATAGGGCTCTTTGTCGCCCGCATTGCCCGTAGTCTCAAAGCCTCGCACGTCTTGGACGAGACACATAGAGGAGCTGTCGGAGTGTGCTGCGATTTTTTTGTCCCATTCGGTGAGGTCGAGGCCCCACGTGCGGCCGTTTGCGCTGCTGCCGGCGAGTCCAAATCGACGCAGCAGGACGATCTTTCCGCGCGCGTCGCCCAGTGTGGGAACGTGGCTCGACGTGTAGAACAGATTGGGATTATCGTCCATAACCTTGGCGAAAGCCGTCGTAGCACTTTCGTCGGTGGCTTCGTTGTTGCCTCGTGACACAAGCATGATGAGCGCTTCTGACGAGTGTTCGTTCAAAAATGTTTTGAAGTAACCGATGACATCGGAGAGCTGCATATAGTGCCCGTTTTTTTTGAACAGGTAGCATCCTCCATGGACGATACCGGGGTTGTCGTGCTCGTTGTTCTTTCCGAGTCGGATATCAAAATAGCGAATGCCTTCGAGCAACTGCGTGGGTATGTAATCCTGCTGGCACTTTACAAGCGAGGTTTGGGGCTCGGTGTCGTTGTCGACGCTGCAGGTGCTCGTATCATGCGTGCCCGGGATGCTCAGCTCGTCGAGGTACTTGTTGTCGTCGACGTGGCTCATCCAACATGGTCCGTCGATGTAGCTGCTATACGTGGTCCAGTCGATGCTGCTAACTGTGGCATTGGTCTCGCCCATGTCGTAACCGACAAGTTCGAGTTCCCACGGAATGCTCGTCCTCTTGTGGCAGATCTTGTTGTCGTCTTGGTCTTTGCCGTCCTTTTCTATGGCCAGGTAATTAAAGTCTTTGTCCTCGTTTGTGCGGTCTCGGATGATGTAGGTTCCGTCTTGCTGGCGGTCGAACGCAAAAGAGCGGCTGGGCTTGTCGTCATGCTCGCCACTCCATACGTGGATGACCTTTCCATCTTCGTCCGAGTCGCCATCGACCGACCAAATGCTGTAGCCCGTCTTCTTGTGCTCTTCGAAATTGAGCAGGGTGCGGATGGCATACCATTTTGTATTATCTGTATCGGTCGCTACGTGCTCAAGGATGAGCTTGCTGGACGTTCCGTCATTAAATAGGTGGCAGACGTTGCCGATGACGTTGCCGTCTTCGTTGACGCTCGCGGTGCGAAAATAGCCCGCGGGGCGAAGGCGAATGACGAACTTGTCGAGGCTGGCCGCTGGATCGGCCGTGCCGTCCGCAAAGGCTGTCCGCGGACTAATGCCCAGCATGGCGGTTTCGGGCAGGCTTGCCAGAGGCGACAACGCTGCAAGTCCAAGGCCCAGCGTAAACGCTCGGCGACTGATGGCGTGATGTTCGGTCATAACTCCTCCATTCGCAGGGTGCGGCTGCGCGCTCGTTGTGGCCACTATACTGCCCAGACGTTTAAAGAAGCCGGTTTAATTGTCTGCGCGGCGCAATAAATCGGCGGGCGGACGTGTTGGGGTGCCTGCCGTTTTCGTACTGTTGCCACATTTAGGGTGGTTCCGGCATCCTCGCGTTCGTCGGCTACCGGCATAAGAAAGTTTTTCATGATCGTGTCTCCTCGATCTGTAACCGCCCATGGATTACCTGCCTTTACTGTACGCGCGGGCGGCTCGCGCGGGTGGGCCATGTGTCCCATGCTTGCGGTGCCGACGCCTATCGTGTGTCATAGAAATCCGCGATGGCCAGGTTCGCTGACGCTCATGTGCTTATGGGCTAGACTTAGCACCATTACTTGATCGATACAGTTGGCCGGCGGTTGCCGCCCGACCGATCTATATGACTTGAAGGTGCGTGCGTATGAGCCAAGAGATGATGGATAAAACCTGTCGCGGATTTGCCGAGGCACTTGCCGCGCGCGAGCCGGTTCCCGGCGGCGGTAGCGCGAGCGCCTTTGTGGGCGCGCTGGGCGCCTCGCTTTGCGGGATGGTCGCGCGCTACGGGGCGACGAACCCTGCGCTTGCCGATCGAGCGGACGATTTGGCGCACGCGTTTGCCCGGGCGGATGAGTTGGCGCAGGAACTTGTGGACCTGGTCGCCGAGGACGTTCGTGCCTACGGGCAGGTGTCCGCGGCGTACGGTATTCCGCGTGACGATCCGGCTCGACCGGCTGCGATTCAGGATGCGCTGCACGTGGCGGCTATGCCACCGTATCGCATTATGGATGCCTGCGGGCGCGCGCTGGCGCTGCTCGAGGACATGGCCGATAAGGGTTCGCGCCAGCTGCTGTCCGACGTGGCGTGCGGTGCCGTGTTCTGCCGCGCCGCCATGCAGGGTGCGAGCCTGACGCTCTTTGCCAACACCACATCTATGAAAGACCGGGCGCGCGCCGAGGAGCTCGAGGCAGCGTGCGATGATCTGTTGGATACGTGGCTGCCGCGCGCCGATGCGCTGGCGCGCCGCGCCGCCGACGCAGCCAGGAAGAGGGGATAGCCATGGCAGAGCTGCTCAAGGGTGCTCCCGTTGCCCGTGCCTTGACCGAGGAACTCGCTGCTCGCTGCGCCGTCCTGCGCGAACGCGGCGTTGTGCCGACGCTGGCCATCGTTCGTGTGGGCGAGCGCGAGGACGATCTATCATACGAGCGCGGCGCCCTCAAGCGCTGTGAAAAGGCTGGCATCGATGCTCGCCGCGTTTTGCTTCCCGCCGATGCTTCGCAGGATGAGCTGCTGGCGGCTATTAAGGACATCAATGCCGACCCCGCCGTTCATGGGTGCCTAGTGTTTCGCCCGCTGCCCGCTGGGCTTGACGAGGATGCGGTTGCCGCGGCACTCGATCCCGCCAAGGATGTCGACTCCATGACGCCGGCTTCGCTACTTACCACGCTTTCGGGGCGAGGCGAGGGCTTTGCTCCTTGCACGGCCGAGGCCGTGTTGGCGTTGCTGGACCATTACGGTGTTGAGCTGGATGGGGCCAAGGTCGCGGTCGTCGGTCGGTCTCTGGTGATTGGCCGTCCCGTTGCCGCCATGCTTACGGCTCGCAATGCCACGGTGACGACGTGCCATACGCATACGCGCGACCTTGTTGCCGAGTGTCGTGCGGCTGATGTAGTGGTTGCGGCCGTTGGACGCGCGCGCACGATTGGCGCGGATGCGGTTCGCGAGGGTCAGACGATCATCGATGTGGGCATTAACTGGGACGAGGCCGCTGGCAAGCTGGTCGGCGACGTCGATTTTGATGCTGCGGAGCCGATCGTTAACGCCATCACACCCGTGCCGGGCGGCGTGGGGGCTGTGACCACCGCGATTCTCGCCAAACACGTGATCGAAGCGGCCGAGCGTACATCGAAATAGGCTTTTGACCACGGGGGCTGCCGAGGCCGTGGTTTCGCCCTTTTTGCACCAAAGCGATACACTATTGCCGTTTGATTTTTTCGCTCAAGGAGGATGCGCATGCCGTGCACAACGATTTTGGTCGGTAAGAACGCGAGCTATGACGGGTCGACGCTGGTTGCCCGCAACGAGGACTCGCCCAATGGGGTATTTGAGCCCAAGCGCATGCGCGTAGTGCATCCCGACGAGCAGCCGCGTGTCTACACGAGTGTCCTGAGCCACCTGACCGTTGAGCTGCCCGACAATCCCATGCGTTACACAAGCGTCCCCGACGTTGTCCCGGGTCATGGCATTTGGGCCGAGGCCGGTTTCAACGAGCTCAATGTTGGCATGTCCGCAACCGAGACGCTCACCACCAACGAGCGCGTCCGCGGCGCCGATCCGCTCGTGGATTTCGTGCCCGCCAAGGGTAACGAGGGCGAGGACGGCTATGTGCCGGCGCAGCCCGGCGGTTTGGGCGAGGAGGATATGGTGACCCTGGTGCTGCCATACGCCAAATCCGCCCGCGACGGTGTGCGTATTCTGGGTGAGCTGCTCGAGCGCTACGGCACCTACGAGAACAACGGCATCGCCTTTAGTGACGTTGACGAGATCTGGTGGCTCGAGACCATCGGCGGCCACCACTGGATTGCCAAGCGCGTACCCGACGACGCCTATGTGACCATGCCCAACCAGCTGGGTATCGACAGCTTTGACCTGGACGACGCCGAGGGCGCGCAGGTCGACCACATGTGCTCGTCCGACCTGCGCTCCTGGATGGCCGAGTGGCATCTGGACCTGACGCTGGGCGTTAAGGGCGACGGTCCCGCCGCGGTCTTTAACCCGCGCGAGGCCTTTGGCTCGCACAGCGACAGCGACCACGTCTACAACACGCCGCGCGCCTGGTACATGCAGCGCTGCCTCAACCCCAGCGATGTGTGGGACGGTCCCGACGCCGACTACACGCCCGAGAGCGACGACATTCCCTGGAGCCGCGTGCCCGAGCGCAAGGTGACCCTCGAGGACATCAAGTACGTGCTTTCGAGCCACTACCAGGGCACGGAGTACGACTGCTACGGCAGCAAGGGTACGCCCGCCACGCGCGGCGCCTATCGTCCCATCGGCATCAACCGCAACAGCCAGCTCGCCGTGCTGCAGCTGCGCCCCTATGCGCAGCCGGCGTATCGCGCCGTGCAGTGGATGGCGTTTGGCTCTAACTCGTTTAACGCGCTTGTGCCGCTGTACGCCAATGTCGAGACCATGCCCGAGTACTATGCCGACACGCAGGCTCGCGTGACGTCCGAGAATTTCTATTGGGCGAATCGCCTGATTGGCGCCTTGGCCGATGTCCGCTTCCATGAGTGCGGTCGCGCGGTCGAGGATTATCAGGAGAAGGTCGGCGGCATGGGCCACAAGCAGATTCACGACGTTGACGCCGTTGTCGCCGTACTGCCCGAGGCCGAGGTGCCCGCCGAGCTCGCCCGCGCCAACGAGGCCTTTGCCGAGCTTGTGCGCGTGGAGACCGATGCCCTGTTGGGCAAGGTGCTCTACACCACGAGCTGTGCCATGAAGAATTCCTTCGCGATGAACGATAACGTAAGGTAAAGATAACCTTGCAACGAGCGAGCGGGGCAAACGCCGTCAAAGGCTTTGCCTCGCTCGATTTTTATCCCGGTGACAAACGATTTTGTGTCGTTTGCCCAATCTTGGGTACAAGTAGGCCAATGAAGTTGTTCACGATTGGAGCCAACCATGGTTATGAAATTCGATCAGCTTGTTAACGGTGCCATCAACGTGGGCTTCGGTGCCGCCGCCGTTGCCGTCGAGGGCGGCAAGAAGGTCCTCGACGACCTCAATGCCAAGGGCGAGCAGGTGCGCAAGGACGCCGGCACCCCCGATATCGCCCGCAGCGTGTCCGACATGTTCGAGCAGGCCGGCGGCACCATCTCCGACCTTACCGAGCGCTTGGGCATGCAGGGCGAGACCGCGGCCCAGCGCGTGCTCGACGAGCTCATCCTCGCCCGCGTGCGCGTCATGACCGCCCCCGATCGCACGGCCTTTTTGGCCCATGTGCGCGACATCGTCGATTCGGTCGAGGATAACGTGACCTCGGTGCCCGTCGAGTCCGTTGAGCCCGACGACGCAGAGGACGCCGAAGAGGCCGAGTAGCAGCGCAGATGGCAGATTCCACCACCGATTACAACAATCTAGACCCCTTGGGTGACGAGGCGGCGGTTGTCGACGAGGTCGATGCCGCCGTCTCGGGCGCTCGCAAGAAGCCGCGCGCTGTCGATATGGTCCCTGAGGAGCCCGACGCGATGGCGCCGGACGAGGAATACCAGCTCACGCCGGCAGGTCGTCGTGAGCGCATCGGTCAGATCGTTCGCCTGATCAAAAAGTACCGCGTGTGGGATAACCTCACGCCGGTGCGCCTGCGTCGTCTGCTCGAAGAGCTCGGCCCCATGTTCGTTAAGATGGGGCAGATTCTGGCTAACCGCTCCGAGATTTTGCCGCAGCGGTTTTGCGACGAGCTGCGCCGTCTGCGCTCCGACGTAGAGCCGGTGCCGTATGAGGTAGTGCTCCGCTGTTTGGAAGAGGAATACGGCCAGCGCCTGGGGCAGATATTCGACGCGATTGACCCCAACCCGCTCGGTAGCGCGTCGCTCGCGCAGGTGCACCGCGCCCGTCTGGTGACTGGCGAGGACGTGGCCGTTAAGGTGCAGCGCCCCGGCGCGCAGCAGGTGATGGCTCAGGACATCGACATCATTCGCTCGGTGGTACGCATCGTTTCCAAGTTCGTCAACACTGATCAGTTTGTGGACCTGCATGGCGTGGTCGAAGAGCTGTGGACCTCGTTTCGCGAGGAGACCAACTTTTTGGCCGAGGCCAAAAACCTCAACGATTTCTATGACTTCCACAAAAGCGTGCATGGCGTCTCGTGTCCCAAATCCTACTTGGATCTTTGCACCGAACACGTCGTGGTCATGGACTACATCGACGGCATCTCCATTGCCGACCCCAAGCGCCTTGAGGCCGAGGGTTATGACTTGGAAAAGATTGGCGCCGCGATCGTCGAGGACTACTCGACGCAGGTGCTCGACGACGGCTTTTTCCATGCCGACCCGCATGCGGGAAACATCATCCTCAAGGACGGCATCGTCTACTTTATCGACCTGGGCATGGTCGGGCGCATGTCGAGTCACGACCGCGGTATCGTCAAGGACATGATTTTCGCCGTGGCCGAAGGCGACGTTCCCAAGCTCAAGGATTCGCTTATGCGCTTTGCCGTGACGCGCGGCGATTCTGCCGAGCTCGACCATTCGGCCTTTTTGTCCGACTTGGACTTTATCGTCGCCGACTTTGCAGGGCTCGATCTTAAGGACCTGGATATCGGCGAGTTTTTGACCTCGCTGTTAAATCTGGCGCGCAAAAACGACGTTGAGCTGCCGAGCGTGGTGACGATGTTCGCGCGCGGCATGGTGACGCTCGAGGGTCTGCTGACCGAGTATATGCCCGATGTCAACATGATCCAGATCATCCAGACGCACATCAAAAACGAGAAGAGCACCTATGCGCGCGTCCGCGAAATGGGGCACGATCTTGCCGCGAGCAGCTATCGCGCGGCAAAAGGCTCGCTCGAGGCGGCCGAGTATCTGGGCTTGGCGTCGCGCATGCTCACGCGCGGCCAGCTTAAGGTGAACACGCAGATCATGAGCAGCGATAAGGCGCTGCGACAGCTGGGTGGAATTATCGACCGCATGTCGATGGCAATTGTGATCGCCGGCCTGTTTATCGGCTCGTCGGTGGTGTACTACGCGCGCATCGAGCCGGTTGTGTTCGGTATTCCGGTCATTGGCTTTATGGGCTACGTGAGCGCGCTGGTGCTGGCGCTGATGCTGGGCCGCGAGATCTGGCGCAACAGTCACGGCGGCAAGCGTTAATGGCCCCTGGGGGACGGAGGAAAACGGATCATTTTGCCTTGCGTCGCGCCGGCGTGGGCTGGTCCGAACAAAACTATGCCGGTTTACGGGGCTGGAGCGCCGAACCTCGAGCATACCGAAATTTGCGCTTTTAAAACCGCAGGTAGATGAGTCGTTGGTTTTCGAAAATGGCAGATATGGTTGCGAAGTGCTGAATTAGCCCCGTAAACCGGCATAGTTTTGAAACGGGCTGTTCTTGCAAGGTCCGACGACAGTCCTTCCTATCGCAAACCATAGCTTTTACCTTGGGCTTCGCCTGTGTGCGGGGTCCTTTTGCGTGCTACCATACTGACAGTAATAATCGATGGCCTAGATGGTGGTGCGGAGACGCACGAATGCGCGGTTTTCCTGCGTGTTTGGGAGAATCGGGGTGCAAGTCCCCGGCTGTACCAGTAACCGTAATTCCTCTTGGTCCGGGATGGTCGCGTCGCAGATCGGACGGCGTGCCCGGGCCGGTAAGGTTAAGTCGGATCGCCTCCCATCTTGTACGCGGCCGCGGCGCATGCCGCCGGTACGCGTTGGGCTCTGGAGGGAAGGGGGACCCCGATGGGGGTACTCGAGCGCAATGTGCGCGATGACGTGGGGCAGCCGCTGGGCAATGCTCCAAGTGCAGACAGTAGGAGACAAATGGATATGTTTGAGGACGAGTGCCAGCGCGCCTCGTGGCGTCGTCATGGAGCGATTGCCCGCGGCATAGCCAAGCGCGGTCTGGTGGCGTTCCTGGCTTTTGCCATGGCTTTTGGCACCACGCCGGCGCAACTCTGGGCCGAGGGCGCCGAGGGCATCGCCGAGGCCGTGACGCAGACTGCGGAGACGAAGTCGGCGGAGGAGCAGGCTGCCGTCGAGGGTGACGCCGATGCTGCCGGTACGGATGCCGCCGCGTCTTCCGGTACCGTTGCGACCTCCGAGCAGTCGAGCACACCGCAGCCGAGTGCTGTCCAGAGCGCAGCGGGGAGCAGCGCCGTCGCGGTGCAGAGCGATGACGCACTTACGATTTTCTCTCTAACGTTCGAGAACCTATCGACCGGCGAGCAGTCTTATGTCGGTTACACTACGTCGGATACGATTTTGGTCCATGCCTTTCAAAAAGTTAATGGGGCTAGGACCGAAATTGATTCATCCGATCTCAGTTATCAGTGGCAAGAGGGTCCTAAACAGAGCAGGAAAGACTCGGATTACACCGATATTCCCGGCGCTACTGAGCAGACCCTAAAGCTTGCCGAGTATGCCGGTAAGTCTGTCCGTTGCGTGGTGACACCTAAAGCGGGTGGCGACTCATATGCTAATCGCGGGACGACTCTGGTCACCGCCGCCGATAGCGTCAGTGTTTCGAGCGTCACCCTCGATAAGAGCGGTAAGGTTTACGCCGGAGATGTGATTTCTGCAACGGCGAAGTCGGGTACAACGGACGTCTCCGCGGACTCTCGCGTTTCCTGGCAGTGGTACTACGGCGACTCGAGTTCCGTTAGCGCTTGCACCAATAAAATCACTGGGGCAACGAGTCGTACTTTTACGGTTACGGCTGACCTGTTTGGCAAATACCTCGTTGCCAAAGCTACGAGCGCTTCTGGCGAGACTACTCCTTACGTTGCCGTTGGTCCTGTTTCGGAGGCTGGCGCGGTCGAGCTGTACGGCGTTACGGTCGAGGGCGCTTCTTCTACTGGGGCCGTGCATGTGGGCAACGTGCTCACGGCTAAGGCGACCAAGGGCAACTCTTACACGAACGTTGGATCTACCGATACCGTTCACTATCAGTGGCAGTACGCCGACGCCAAGTCGACGTCCGACGCCGCGTTCAAGAATATCGACGGTGCCGCCGACTCTGCCAGCTATACGGTTGCGGCCGATATGGTGGGCAAGTACATCCGCGTGATCGCCACGAGTGAAAACTCCGTTAAGAGCACACAGAAGAAGTACTACGGCAGCACCACCTCGGTTGACCCCGTGGGTCCGGTGACGCTTGCCGGTCAGTACACGCTTAAATCTGTCGAGCCGGCAGAGGCTTCGACGGCTACGCTCAACGTGGGCACGACGCTTACGCCCAAGGTCCGTATCCCCGACTCTTCGAGTTGGTCGGATTCCGCTCTGCCCGATGACGCCAAGCTGACCGTCACCTGGTATGCCAAGGGCGCCGATGACGCTAATTGGACCAAGGTCACCGATAACCTTGACGCCTCCACCGGTGCGCTGACTATCACCGATGCGCTTGTGGGCAAATCCCTCAAGCTCGAGGCCTCGGCGCTCGACAACACCGTTACGTGGACCTCTAAGGACACGGTGCTGCCGGTGGGGGAGTATAACCTGCTGCGCGTCGTGAGCACGCCTCAGCTCCAGAGCAAGTCGACCAACCTTGTCGCGGGCGATAGCGTCTCTGCCGATGTGTACGCTAAGCGCGTCGACGGCTCGACCACTAACGGCTCGACCACTAACGGCGTTAAGCTTTCTGCCGACAGCGCCGATATCTCTTGGTATGCGGCCGACGCCTCCGATGCGGCGGATGATGATTGGACTAAGCTCGAAGTAACGGGTGCCAAGATCCAGGTTCCCGATGCGGCCGGTAACAAGTACCTTAAGGCTGTTGCTGCGAGTGGCTCTTCCGAGGTCGAGGTCGTCTCGGCCAACAAGGTCATCAAGGCCGGTTCGCTCGAGGCTGCTGTTCAGAAGCTCAGCGATAAAAACGCGCTGATAAGCGTCGCCTACAGTGCTGATGGCGGTAACGTCAACGACGCGTTGAAGGCTCAGCTCAAACAGCTCGGCTTTGATGATATCGACGTTAAGACTAAGACCGCCAGCTTCAGCTCTTCGTATGAGGGCGCTGAGGTCGGCATCTCCTCTACGTACGATAAGACTAACGGCGATGTCACGTTCTTCTATCTCGATCCCAACGCGTCTAGCGGCTGCAGCATTGACCAGCTGCGTCGCGCGAGCGTTACGTTCGTGCTCTCGCGTGATGGCAAGTCGGTTGAATACAAGCCGACTAAAACTGTTGAAATCGCTTGGAACGAAGGCAAGCTTCAGGACCTGCTCGACAACGCCGCCGAGCAGCTTTCCATCGGCTATGCCACGGGCGATACCGCCGAGAGCGTTACCCAGAATCTGACGCTGCCATACAGGGCGGGCGCCAACAAGAAGTTCTCCGTCGAGTGGACGAGCTCCGATACCGATGCCCTGTCTGTTTCGGGCAACGGCTGGGACGACTACACGGGCAAGGTCGCGCGCAAGTCGAGCGACCGCGAGGTCACGCTGACCGCCAAAGTCTCGGTGTTGTCGAACGTCTCCGATGTCAAGGTGACCGGTGGGGCCACGCATGCCGTTACTGTCAAGGGCGACCCCGATAAGGTTGCATCCGACAAGGCCGACCTGCAGGCAAAGGTCGATGCGGCCTTTACCTACGACAATATCAAGTACTACGGCACCAAAACGGTTGCCGACAAGGACGGCCTAACCGCCGACCTGCAAATGCCACAGCCCAAGAACCTTGGCGTCGACGGCAAGTATTACAAGGTCGAGTACTCCGCCAGCACCGATGACATCACGTTTAACGGTTACAAGGGTACGGTCTATCAGCCGCTGCCTGGCGCCGAGGCAGCGAAGACCAAAGTCACCCTTACGGTGACCGATAAGTCCAACGCCGAAGTCACGGCAAGCAGGACCCTCGACTTTGCGATTTCTCCGCAGAATCAGGACGAGCTCAATGCCGAGTTGTTCCACCTTAGCCTTGCGAAGTCTTCGTTCTACTTGGGTATTCTTGATGGCCAAAATGCCTCCAGCGTGACGGGCAACCTGCATGCACCGCTTAAGGTGTATGGCCAAGGACTCGGCGTTAACTGGTGCTATTCCACCGAAGAGGCTTCGGGACATTACGGCTTCGTGTTTAGTGAGCTCCCCGGTGGCACGGAGAACACCTATCGTTTGCTCAAGTCGAGCAAACCGAGGGTTATCGCGCATGAGAACCTTATCCTCACTCAGCCCGAATACAACACGAAAGTCACGATTAGCGCCCGTCTAAAGAGCGAACGTTTTGCCCGTTATGCCGAGCGCTATCCCGACAACTCGGACTACGCGGTGCTTGCCGGCTTGGATGTTTCTGCGACGGTAAACGTCAAGGGAACGACGGGGCTCGACAACCCGAACGAGGGCAAGACCATTACGGTGACGGCCAAGGTCACGGGCGTCTCTGCAAGTGATGCCGACGGCAACTACACCGAGCAATCGGTGGTGCCCTTGACCGAGCTTACGCTTCCCGCCGACGATGACACGACGGCCGAGTCGGTACTCGAGCAGCTTATGACGGCTGCCGGTTGTACGAACCTTGAGGCAAACGCCTTGGGTCTTACGAGTGCGACGATGCCCGATGGCCGCGTGCTGGGCACAACGAGCGCCGCGCCGTACAGCTTCTGGTCGTTTTACGTAAACAATGGGTTTGCGAACTTCGGCGCCTCGAGCTATTGCCTTAAGAACGGTGATTGCGTCGAGTTCCGTTATGTTAAGGGTGACGGCACGCAGAAGCCCTCGACGGCTCCTGCTACCAATCCCGGAACGGAGCATCCCGATGTCGATGCGGCATGGAATGGTTTTGCGAACGGTGGCTCGGGATCCTCGACGGACGCCCTTACGCCTACAACAAAGACAGATACGCCTTCTTGGGCGCTCAACCTTTTAACCGAAGAGCAGCAGAAGGCAGGCGCAAGCGCCTCTGCGTCTGACCCCATTGTCGCGAACGGAAAGGTGTACCTTGTCACGGGCGCTTCGGTATGGGGCGGAAAGACGTGGAATGCCGTTCTGAATGAGATCGACCCCGAGACGGGTTCCGTCGTACGCTCGCTTGAGCTTGGCTCTTCCATGGATAGCACCTGCCGTCCCGTTATTGCGCAGGGCATCATTCTGATTCCGCTTTCCGGTGGCTATCTGCAGGCTGTTTCGGCGAAAACGTTTAAGACGCTGTGGTATTCCGATGCCTTCGCTATGCAGAATCAATCTTCGTTGACCGTTGACGGCGACTACGTCTATATCAACACCCTTGATTGTTGGTCTGCCAATGGCAATGATGTGCAAAACGGTACGGTCAGGCGCATCAATATTCACACGGGCGCCATCGCCGGTAGCGCCTCCGTCACTGACGGAGGTTACTACTGGTCTGGCGGCCTGATGGTAAATGGCTACTACGTTGTCGGCAGCGACTTCGGCCAGGTGCGCGTGTATTCCGCCGATCTGTCGAAGCTTGTCGCCTCGTTTAAGCTATCTGGTGGCAATATCCGCTCGGCGCTTACCGTCCACGATGGCTATGTATACGCCGTTACGCGCGATGATGGCACGTTGCACAAGCTGACTATTGGTTCGGATGGCTCTATTACCGAGGCCGGGAAGGTGCAGTTTGCCCCATACTCGACTTCAACGCCCGTGTTTAGCGGCAAATATGCCTTTATTTGCGGTGCGACTGCGAACAATTGGAAGGCTAAGGGCCTGCTTTCGATCATCGACCTTTCCGATATGAGCGTGAAGCAGATTACGAAGGCCGATGGCGAAGAGCTCGGCTTCGAATCGAAGAGCACGCCGCTCGTCTCGACGCGTGATGGCGAGACGTACGTGTACTTCACCCTGAACGGCGCCAAGGGTAACTGGCCTAATTACACGAGCGGCGGCGGCGTGTACATGTACAGGCTGGGCGATGCCGAGGCGACCGAAGTGTTTGTTCCCGGTTCTGGTTATGCAAACTACTGCATGGCGTCGGTTGTCTGCGACGAGTTCGGTAACCTTTACTACACGAACGACTCAGGTCACTTGTTCTGTGTGAAGTCCCAGGCCCATCGCGTTAAGTTTGATGCTCGGGGCGGCTCTGCGACTGGCGATCAGACGCCTGCTTCTGGCTCGACCGTCACCAAGCCGGCCGATCCGACGCGTGAGGGCTACACCTTTGGTGGCTGGTATACCGATGAGGCTTGCACAAAGGCGTATGACTTTAGTGCCGCGGTGACGGCCGATATGACGCTCTACGCCAAGTGGAACAAGAATGCCGTTACCCCTGGCGGTAACGGCGGCTCTGGCTCCAACGGCTCCAATGGCGGCTCGGGTAATGCCGGTGCTGGTTCTGGCTCCGGTAACGGCACAAATGGCCAGCAGACTGGCGGTGCTGTTGCTCCGGGCCAGAAGCCGGTGTCCACCACGACCACGACCGAGACCAAGGACGGCAAGGATTCCAAGAAGGATTCCGACAAGTCCGACAAGAAGGACGGCAAGAAGTCTGACGAGAAGTCCGGCAAGTCCAGCTCCAAGTCCGATACGGGCTCGGCTGCCGCGACTACCGCTAAGAAGTCCGCTGAGGCTCTGGCACAGGAGTCTGGCTTCAACCCGCTCGCCATTGTCGGCGTAGCGGCCGGCGTGATCGGGCTTGCGGTCATTGGCGTGTTCGTGTTTACCAAGCGTCGGTAGGTGAGAGCTGTGTCCAATAAACCTCAGGATGCCGACTCCAAGCAACCCGACACGTCGTTCATTCAGCTCGACGATGCTAAGCAAAAGGGCGCCGCCTCGGCGGCGTCCGCCTCTCGGCGCAAGGCGCTGCTTGGCTCTCTGACGGCCGTCTGCATCGCACTGATTGTCGTCTCGCTGGGCTTTGTTCACCCTTCTGCCAGCGGCGCCTGGTCCATCGATTGGATCGCTCGGGCCGTGGCGGGGAGGAGCGTTGCCGACTCTGGCTCTATCGCCTCTCGCAAGACGGAGACAGTGGGCTCCTCGTCTTCCGACGCTGTGGACTCCGAGTCCAAGGATTCGAATGAATCGGATTCCAAGGACGCTTCCGAGTCTTCGGACGAGAAGTCAGACAAGGATTCGAAAGAGAAGAAGTCCGAAGACAAGGGCGGCAAGAAGTCCAACAACGCGTCTGCCGGACAGGGATCCGAATCCGCTGGTGGATCGAGTTCTTCTGACGGCTCCTCTTCGGGCGGCGGCTCGGTGCCTGGCGGTGGGTCTGTATCCAACGGCGACAGCGCCTCTGCTGGCAATCAGGGCGGCTCGCAGCAGCCTGGCTACATTACTGTGACGGTCTCTGTGACGTCGAGTGCCGTGGGTAACCCGGTGTCTTCTGGCGGTACGTTCACCTTCAACGAGGGCGCTACGGCCTACGATGCTTTGTGTGCACTGGGCCTTTCCGTAAATGCGCACGGCTCATCGTACGGCACGTATGTCGCCGCTATCGGCGGCCTGGCCGAGAAGGAGCACGGCGGTACGAGCGGCTGGATGTACTCCGTTAACGGTGTGACGCCTAACACGGCGTGCAGCAACTACGTTCTCTCCAATGGCGACAGCGTCGTCTGGTATTACGTAACGGGCTAAATGCCTCGACATAACATGCCAAACGGACGGTTCGGACAAACACCCGAGCCGCCCGTTTTTATGCGAATGGGGCGTCGTTTCCCAATCGAGGCTCAACCGGAAATTGCATCCCACCCTAAAGGTGAATTCCGGGACACAGTTTCCGCTAGGACGGCGTTGCGGAAGCTGCATCCCATTCTGAGGCTGCAATCTGGGATACACTTTCCGGAACGGCGTTCATGGGGAAACTGCGTTCCATTCATGCACCGTAGCCCTCCTTCCTCGGCAGACTCTGCAAACAAAAAACCGGCTGGAACGAGAATTCCAACCGGCTGCGAAGCGAGATTATGTTGAGCCGTCTACGACCGTGCGCCCTCGAGGAAAAAGCGACGGCTAAAGTAGTTGTACCAGGTGACCAGGAACGTGGCGATGGCCTTCATGGCCTGGTAGCCGATGCTCAAAAACGTGACGCCCACAAACATGTACAGGTCGTTGAGGCCCAGACCGATCACCGACAGGATGGTAAAGATCGTGAACTCGCGCTTACGGCTCATGCCCTCGCGATGGTCGAACACGTACTTCATGCTGAGCCAGTAGTTAACCACGACGGACGTGGTAAACGAGACCGTCGTGCTCATCAAAAAGTCGAGGTGGAACAGCTCGACGAGCGCAATAAGCATGCCCCAGTCGACGCCAAAGGAGATAAGACCCACGACAGCGAACTTGAGGAACTGCTTGGTATGAGGTTGTGCCAGCGCGTTGCGCACGTAATCACATCCAATGCGTTGATGAATCGAGCAACGAGATACTTTAGAGCTTTTGCATGGCAAACGTAAGGTCTTTGGCAAGAACTATACGAACTCGCCAAATATTCAAGTGGAAATCCGCAAACGCTGCAAATCTTCCCGTAAACGAGCAAGGCCCAGGCAACGCTACGTTCGACGCGCGTCATCCGCAGGTCCCCGTAGTGCAACGAGGAGGCCGAGCTATTTGGTCTGCTCGCCCTCTAGGAAGATCTTTCGCGTTACAAAGTTGTAGACCATGACGAGCGCGGTAGCGCAAATCTTGGCGATATTGGCCTCGAGGCCCAGGCCGGCGTTGAGGGCAAGCACGATGCCGTCGTTGAGCGCCAGGCCAATAACGGATAGCACGACAAAGATGATGAACTCGCGGCGGCGGCTCATGCCCTCCTTGTGTGCAAACACGTACTTCATGCTCGCGACGTAGTTAAAAATGAGCGAGACGATAAAGCCGCTGGTGTTGGCGATCAAGATGTTGAGGCCCAGGCCGTAGTGGAGCAGATTCATGATGCCAAAGTCGATGACGGTGGCAACGACGCCGACGACGCCAAACTTTATGATCTGCGCAAGGAGCTTTTGCATGGTACCTGCCTTAGGGTGGCGCCGGGGCGCCGCGGGGATGACAAACCTAGCAAGTTTAACCAATCCCCGCAGGCGGGGCTAGGCGCGCTCCTCGATAGCACCGTTTCTATATGCATCGAGGAGCTGGCGCAGGTCTTGGATCTGACTGCGAATCTTGACGCCGGTATCGGTGTCGCTCACCATGCGGCGCCGGTCGGCCTCGTCAAAGCGGTTGGTCTCGCTCTCGATATCGATGTTGCGGGTGAGCGCCTCGGCAACGCTGGTAAAGGCCTGGTGCGACTTGAGGCGGCATCCGCGCGAGCTCGAGATGAGCGTGTAACCGGCGATGCCCGTTTTGGGGTGGTAGGCGCGACAGAAACCTCCGTCGATGACCAGCAACTTTCCGTTGGCGCGGATGGGCTGCTCGCCCTTGGTGGTCTTGACGGGCGTATGGCCGTTGATGATATGGCCCGTCGGCGAGCAAGCCATGGGGGCGACGCCAAACTCTCGCATGATGTCGTCGCAAACGGACGAGGACGTGGTGAGCGTGTAGTACGGGTCCATCGGCTCGACCCACGTGCTCTTGTCGGCAATGTAGGCGCGCTCGAAGGTGCGCACCACGCGTCCGCTGGCGGGTGAGTTAAAGCCGATCCACAGGTACCACATCCAGTCGAGGGCATCGCGGTCGCCGACGCGCCAGGCGCGGCGGGCGATATAGTCGCAAAAATCAAAATAATCGCGGCCGGCGTGCCAGGTACCCAGGCAGTTCATGCTGCTAAAGGTGCCGTCTTCGTTGAGCGGTACGCAGCCGTGGAACAGCAGATTGCCGTTGGCGACCTTATACATGGAGCCGTGGGTATAGAGGAAATCGATGTGGCGATGCAAGTGATCGGCGGTGACAAATTCGGACACGAGCTTGTCGATGATGTGCTGCTCCTCGGGCGTGAGCGTGTAGGGGTCCGCCGGATCGACGGTGGGGAAGTCGTTGGTCGTGAGCGGCCACACGCTGCCGTCGGCGAGGGTGACCGTGCCGGTGTCGTGATCGACCTTGTCGAGCAGAAGACGGTCGGCCATGTCGAACTCGGGGTGGCGCTGGATAATCTGGCCCTCGAGCTTAAAGAGCAGAACGTTGATGGCTTTGATGAGCGGGCTGATGGGCTCGCCGGCGGTATAGGTAGCGTTGGCAAAGGCGACAAGCTCGCGCAGCGAGATGCCGTAGTCGTTCTCGAGAATCTCGTAGTTGTCGTAGCGCAGGTTGTTGCGTAGCACCGTGGCGATGCAGGCAGGCTCGCCGGCAGCGGCGCCCATCCACAACAGGTCGTGATTGCCCCACTGAATATCGAGCGAATGATAGGTGAGCAGGCGGTCCATAATCTTGGCCGCGCCGCCGCCGCGGTCGAAGATGTCGCCCACCAAGTGCAGGTGGTCCACGGCGAGGCGCTTGATGAGTGAGGCGAGCGACTCGATAAAGTCGTCGGCGCTGGCGGTCTCCAAGATGGATTCGATAATGCGCTCGTGATAACGCACGCGGTAGTTGTTCTCGTCCGGATGCGTGTGCAGCAGCTCGTCGATGATGTAGGCGTAATCGCGCGGGATGGCCTTACGTACCTTGGAGCGGGTGTAGCGGCTCGAAAGCGAGCGGGCAACCACAATGAGCTGGTTGAGCATGGTCTTGTACCAGGTGGGCGAGTCCTCGTGCCGGCTGCGGACCAGATCGATCTTCTCGCGCGGGTAGTAGATGAGCGTGCACAGCTCGCCCTTTTCGTTAAAGGAGAGCGTGTCGCCAAAGATTTCGTCGACATGCTCGCGCACGACGCCCGAGCAGTTGTTGAGGATGTGCATAAAGGCTTCGTACTCGCCATGCACATCGCTCATAAAATGCTCGGTGCCCTTGGGCAGGTTGAGGATGGCCGAGAGGTTGATGATCTCGGTGAATGCGGATTGCTCAGTGGGGAACTGTCTCGACAGCAGGCGCAGATACTTGAAGTCTTGCGGATTGCGATCGAATGCGACCATGAAACACCTTCCGATGTGGTTGGTAAAACTGATAAACAGCGTCAAACGTTTATCAGTATGCGCCGCTTTTGTTTCGATTGGGGTTAGGAGATTGAATTGTTGGCCGAACGGTTTGCTAAATCGATTTAGTCGAGGTAGATATAGCGGTTGAGTGGAGACGTAGGGTCGTTTTTGCAGGCGCATACCTCCGGGATCGCTAGAGATGATGGCGGTAAAGATGTTCACTACCTTTGGTTCAATTTGGTAAATAACGGACATTTGTACCGTATTCACGCATGCTGTGCGATAATTTGCGCAGCAATGAGTAAGGAGCCTCATATGAGTGATTTTGTCCTGACCTGTGAATCCGCCGCCGATCGAACCCGTGAGTTCTTTGCGTCGCGCAATATTCCTGTCGTGTGTTTTCATTACGAGATCGACGATGTTGTCTATACGGACGATCTGTATCAGTCGATTACGCCGGACGAGTTTTTTGCTCAGATTGCCGCGGGCGCCATGCCCAAGACGTCTCAGGTGAGCGTGGGTGAGTACGAGGAGTTTTGGGAGCCGTTTATTGTCGAGGGTAAAGACGTGCTGCACCTGACGTTATCGTCGGGCATTTCGGGCACGTATGGATCGGCCTGCGTTGCGGCGCAGATGCTCGCGGATCGCTATCCCCAGGGCGGCAAGGTGCGCGTCATCGATTCGCTGGCGGCGTCTTCGGGCCTTGGCCTGCTGGCGGAATGTGCCGCCGACGTTCGCGATGGCGGCGCTTCGCTCGACGAGACGGCCGCTTGGATTGAGGAGCATAAACTCAACCTTCACCACTGGTTCTTCTCGACCGATCTGTCGAGCTACCTGCGCGGCGGTCGCATTTCGGCCGCGAGCGCGATTATCGGCACGGCACTCAAGATTTGCCCGCTTATGACGGTCGATTGCGAAGGTGAGCTGGCGCCGCGTGAGAAGATTCGCACCAAGAAGCGTGCGATTTCCGAGATGGCTAAGACCATGATGGCACACGTGCAGGGCGGTGCGGATTATTCGGGTAAGTGCATCATGTCGCACTCGGCGTGTCGCGAGGATGCCGAGGCAGTTGCGGCGCTGATCGAGGAACAGGTTCCGCAGCTCAAAGGCAAGATTGAGATTAATGACATCGGTGCTCTGATTGGCTCGCATACCGGATCTGGTACGGTGGCGCTCTTCTTTATGGGCGACAAGCGCGTGGACTAACGTTTGTGGGCTGGCTGACGGTTTTAACGGCTACGCCTGTCCTCCTGACATTTGATAACAGAAAAAGGCCCGTCCCGTTGTTTGCGGGGCGGGCCTTGCTGTTGCGGCTAGCGTTTCTTTCCACGGAAGAAGAAACCGTGTAGCGAGGGCTTGAGTCCGCGATTGGCACGACGCTCCTCGATATGATCGTGGATCGAGGCGACGCGCTCGATGACCTCGTCGGGAATCGGCACGTCGGGATTCATGTTCTCGACCTGGCTGACCTCGGCGGCGGCGACCTGGTCGATAATGGGCACATCGTCGCGCGAGATGACAGGCGTGGCGTCTTCCTTCATCTTGCGGTAGCGCTCCATCATGTCGGTTTGCAGCTGCTGGGCCGAAGGCGGCGTCCAGATGATAGCGTTGGCGCCGGCGGCGATGGTTTCGCGGATGCTCTCGGGCGTCTTGCCACCCGGTGCGATGAGCGGCAGGCTGGGATAGTGCTCTCGCAGCTCGCGTAGGACCTGGGGTGTGTTTTTGCCGGCGGCGATGTTGAGGATCTTGGCCCCGGCGCGCACCTTGGCGTGGGCATCGTCATCGCAGCGAACGACCGTGGCGATGACGGGGATGTCGGCGATGTTGGTGATGTGCTCGACCATCTCGGCGGTAGCGGGGGAGTTGACCACGCAGCCCGCCGCGCCTTGCATCTCGGAGACGGCCGCCATCTGCACGGAGCGCTTACCGGTGGTGGTACCGCCGCCAACGCCCACAAAGACCGGGCACTCGGCAACAGTCAGCAGCGCCTGCGTAATGGCGGGCTGCGGCGTGAAGGGGTAGACGGCAAACACGGCGTCGGCATTGGAGTTGCGGATGACCGCCACGTCGGTGGTGTAGATGAGCGATTTGATGCGGCGTCCAAAGAGCGTAAAGCCGCTGGCCTCCTCGATCTCATCGGGCATGCGGAGGGCCGCCTTGCGCAGGCGCCCGTCGATGGGCAGCGGCTCCATGGGCAAAAGGCCGCTGGGGGTTACAGCCACCTGGGGCTCGGTAAATTCGTCCGCAAGCTCAACCTCTGAGAAATCGACCGAGGCGACGATGTCCTCGTGAACCTCGGCGGGAACATCGATGGGGGCTTGGTCGTTCGTCGCGGCGGGCGTGTCGAAGGAGCTGGTGGCGACAAAAGCGTCAACACGCTCGTTCAAATCGTTGAGAGAATCCATTGCGGTCCGTTTCTATAATGTGCGGTCGGCAGCGTGCGACCGGCGCTACGTTGCTAAAACGTTTGACGAGTTGATTTTTCCCCGCCGCGCCATCCGTTAGACTGAAGGGCCGCGAACGTGAAGGAGCTGTGGTGGCGGGAATCGAGGTGCTATCTTGGATGTCCCGTATACAAAAGAGAGGTGACGCGGTATGGAAATCTCGACATTATTGGGCTCGATTGGCCTATGTGTGGGCGCAATCGTAGCCGCCGCGGTCATCTACTTTGTGGTTACGGCCATTAAGGGCAAAAGAGCCGAGCGCAAGGAACGCGAGGCACTTAAGCAGCACCGTGACCAGCAGGACAGGCGCGCACGGAGATAGCTTGTTGAGTTGGTCCGTGCGCTAGCTGCGTTTTCGGATCAGAGCGATGTAGAAGCCCTCAAAGTCGCGGCTGGGCGGGATGGTCAGCGTGCCGGGCATGCCGTTGGCGACGGTCGAGACGTGGCCGGTGGCGATGGCCTCGGTGAGGGCGTTGAACTCGATATGCGGCTTGTCGCCGGCATCCTGGGCGCGACGCGCTTCGCTTTCGCTCGGCGTGCCGTCGAGGGGGATGAGCTCGCAGTCCATGTGTTTGTCGAGGGCCTCTTGCAGGGCGTCCTCGTTTTCCTGCGGCAAGATCGAACAAGTCGAATAGACGAGCGTGCCGCCCGGCTTGAGGGCGCCCATGGCGCGGTCCAGAAGCGTGCGCTGCGAGCGGGCGCACTTGCAGAGCAGCTGCTCGGTCAGGCCGCGCAGGCTTTTCTCGTTGCCGCTGATGACGGTGCCCGTGCCGGTACAGGGGGCGTCGAGCAGGATGCGGTCAAAGCGGAAGAATTCGTTGAGCTCGCGTGCGTCGATGCGCATGACGGGAACGTTTTTGGCGCCCTGGCGGCCCAAGTTGGCCTCGAGCTTTTCGGCGCGGGGAATGCTCATCTCGCAGGCGGTGAGGTGCGCCTGTCCCCGGGTAAGGGCGGCGATCTGCGTCGTCTTGCCGCCGGGGGCCGCGCACATGTCCAGGATATCCTCGCCGGCCTGAGCGCCCAGCACCAAAGGAGGCATCATGGACGACAGGCTCTGCAGATAGATTTTGCCGTTGCGGTAGATGTCGAGATCCCACAGATCGGATACCTGGGCCTCGGGCAGGATGAAAGCGTCCGGGTACCAGGCAACGGTTTGGTGGGCGATGCCGGCTGCGTCGAGCGCGGCGGCGATGTCCTCGGCGGTCGCCTTGAGCGTGTTGGCGCGCAGCGTGACCGGTCGCGTGGCTGCGGCGCCAAAGCCTTCGATTATGAGCTCGGCATTGGCAGGCGCATAGGCGCCGGCGACCGTGTCGACCAGAAAGCGCGGCAGGTCGGCGGCGGAGTGTTGGGCGGCAAGCTGGTCGGAAAGCTCGGTAGCGGCAAACTGCCTAAGCTTGAGCTCGGGCTTAACCTGCTTTTTCTGCTTACGACGACGCGGCTTAGACATCCGTCTTTCCTTCCCATTCCATTAAAAGTAGTCAATTTGGGACGGGGCTATTTTGGCTGCCCGTCCGTTTCGGCAGGCGTTGCAGTTAAATTTGGGACGGGGTAGCTAAAATAGCCCCGTCCCAAATTGACTAGTCTGCCTTGGCGTTTGTCTAGTACTGGCTCTCGTGCTTGCTAAAGAAGTCGAAGCGCGGGGGCAGCGGCTTTACGCGGTGCTCGCCGGGCTTCTCGCCCAGGCTCTCCACAAACTCATCCGTGGAGGCAAAGATGTTATCCCAGCTAAAGAAGGCGACCGGGTCAACGTCGAAGTACTCGCAGATGAGCTCGCAGCCGGCCGGCACAATACCGTGCATGAGCACGGTCGCCACGCGCAGCTCGGTGAAGGCGTCGACCAGTGCCTGCGTCATTGCGGCGTTTGCCTCGCTACCCTCGAGCTTGTTGGCAGCCTTGGAGGCATCGCTCCAGCGCTTGTTGGCGGCACGCAGGTAGTCGTCGCACACGGCGAGCGCGCGGTGCGTCTCGAACTTGTACATGGCCTGCTCAAAGGCGAGAGCTGCCTGCTCGGCGGCTTCGACCACGGTGGCGGAGGCGGCACCGGCGGGGATGCAGCCGTTGCGGTAGGGGCTCTCGTCGCCCTCCTTGACGGCGACGCCGTAGAAGCAGCTGCGGGCCAGGCGGTTGAACACGCCGGTCAAAAGCGCGCTCTCCTTAAGGGCCGGGTCGATAACGCGCTTGTCGTCGCAGGCGCGCACCTCGTTGCCGTCCTTGTCCTTGCCGGTCACGCGTGTGTCATATGCCTTGGGGCTAAAGCTCACCGGCTTCTCGGACAGGCCGAGCGACAGCCAATGCGCACGCATCTGCTCGCAGGTGTAGTGGTTGAGCAGGTCGTCTGCAGGCGGGGGAGGCGTCTGCGAGGACGAGCTGGCCTTTTTGCCCATGTAGAGCAGGTGATAGCAGGCGCTGACGGTGCTCTGCGTGAGGTTCCAACCCAGGGCCTCCCACATGGCGGTCTGCGCGATGCAGTAGAAGTAGATGTTGTCCTGACCGATAAACTGGTAGATCTGTGCGTCATCCGAGCACCACCAGTCGCGCCAGTCGAGCGAGCTGTGCTGGTAGGTGGGCGCGGGGACCTGCGTGGAATCGGCGGCGGGCTCGCCCATAAGGGCGGCGTCCTGGGCGGCGACGCCCTCGGTCACTCCGGCGGCGCGGGCGTCGCGGGCGAGCACGGTGCGGGTGTAGCTGATGGGCGCCCACAGACTCTCGGGCCAGCACCAGCAGGTGACATCGGTCACGCCATCGACCTCGGGCACCGGAACGCCCCAGTCGATGTTGCCGGTGATGCGGAAGGGCACGAGCGCCTTGCCGCTACGGAAGCGCACGCCGCCGTTGGCGAGTACCGCGTGGGCGTCGTCGCGCTCCTTCCAGCTGGGGAAGGTGACGGTAAAACTGCTCTTGTTGCCCTCGGGCTCCAGCACGGTGTGCTCGGGGAGCTGGTCCTCGACGGCGTCGAAGGCCTCGCGGAACTTATTCTGGATGTAGAGCTGTGCCGGCAGCAGCCACTCCTCCATGGTCTTGGAGACCACGGAGCGAACCTGCGGGTTCTGGGCGAGCTTGGCAGTATAGGTCTTCATAAAGTCGAGGTAGGCGGGCAGGTCGAAGTAGAGGTTGTCGACCGGGCGCAGCTCGGGCACCTCGCCGGTGAGCTGGCTCTTGGGCGCGATGAGCTCCTCGGGCTCAAACTGGTGGCCCAGGTCGCACTCGTCGGCATAAGCCTTCTCGGACTTGCAACCTTGGATGGGGCAGCGGCCGATGACTTGGCGACCGTTGAGGAACGTGCCGGCCTTGGCGTCGTAGAACTGCAGGGTAGAGCGCTTGGAGATGGTGCCCTGCTCGTGCAGGCGCTCGATAATCTCGGCGGTCACCTTGTTGTGAATCTGCGCCGCCGGCTCAAGGCCCGAGCCGCCGTAGATATCGCAGCTGATGTTGTAGTTGTTGAGGGTCGCGGCCTGACGAGAGTGATTGGACTCGACATACTCGCTAATGGACTTATCGTAGCCCTCGTTTTCCTTGAGCTTGCGGTAACTCTCCATGATGGGCGAGCCGTAGCAGTCGGTGCCCGAGGTGAAGATGACGTTCTCGCGGCCCAGGCGGTCGCGCAGGAAGCGGGCGAAGAAGTCGGCCGGGACAAAGACGCCGCCAACGTGGCCAAAGTGAAGGCCCTTGTTGCCATAGGGCTCGCCGGCGGTTACGATGGCGCGGCGAGGCCAGCTGGGACGGTCGTTCATGGAGTATTTGGATGCCATGGGACTCCTTCGCATATGGTAAGAGCGTGGCCGGGCGCGGGGCTCGGCGACGCGGTGGTCAATTCGTGCATATCGTTCGACATTATCGCACATGCGGACGGGTACGTGGCAGGGGCGCTATCCTAAGATGCTATGAATGAGATTTCCAACATACATGCGTTTGAAGACGAGGATTTCCTGCACGCTTGCTTTGTGTGGGGGATGGCCGTGCTTGGCGCATTTGCCGTGTGCCTGGTGCCGGTGTTTATGCTGCTGGGTGGGCCCGCGGACTTGGATGCGGCTGACGCGGGTGGCTGGACGGCTGTCTTAGGCTGGATAGTTGGCTTGGCTGCGGTTTCGGCGGCGTCATTTGCCGTGCACGAGTTGGTGCACGGCGTGTTCTTTAAGCTGCTGGCTCCTGCGGGCGCGCAGGTGACCTTTGGGGCGAACCTCGAGACATGCATGATCTATGCCTGCGCCGAGGGCGTTGTGTATTCGCGCCGGCGGTACATGGCAGTTTGTCTGGCGCCGACGGTTGTCGTGACGACAGCGTTTACCCTGGGGTTTGCGTTTTCGGGCTATCCGCTGCTGTGCTACCTGGCGGCCGGCTTGCATTTGTCGGGCTGTGTGGGCGACTGGTATTACGTGCGGACCATTTTGCGCGACCGCCGCATTGTCGCCTGCGAAGATACGTCCTTTGGCGTTCGCTTTTTTGGTCAGTAGTCTTTTTGGGACGGGGCTATTTTGACTACTTTCCTGTTGATGCAGGTATTTGGAACTGCTTGACGTTAAAAGTAGTCAAAATAGCCCCGTCCCAAAAAGACTACCCTGGGCAAAGATTGGGAGGAGATGTCCATGAAGCCGTTGCTGTTGCACGCGTGCTGTGCGCCGTGCTCGCTGGAGCCGGTTCGTCTGCTGCGTGAGGAGGGGTTTGAGCCCACGATTTGCTGGACCAACCCCAATATTCAGCCGCGCGATGAATGGCAGCGCCGCTTGGACGAGCTTCGCCGGTGGTGTGCCGATGGCGACATCGAGCTCATCGAGGCGGGGGAGGACCGCGAGCGCTGGGAGGCCGGCGTGGCCCCGCTGGGCGCCGATCGACCCCGTCGCTGTCGTGCGTGCTATGCCCTGCGCCTGGCCGAGGCATGCCGTGTGGCCCAGGAGCGCGGGTTTGAGTTTGTGGGCACGACGCTCGCCGTCTCGCCGTATCAGTTGTTTGACACCTGCAACGATGTGTTGGAGCGCTTGGCGGCGGCACATGGTCTCGCCCCGGTGATTCGCGATTTTCGCCCGTATTATCCCGAGGCCACGCGTCGTTCGCGCGAGCTGGGTATGTATCGGCAGAACTATTGCGGCTGCCGATTCTCGGCCGTCGAGGCGGCCATGGACCGCGCCCGCATCCGCGACGAGCGCAAAGCCGCCAAAAAGTAGTTCTTTTGGGCTGGCAGCCTGCTAGGATGTAGAGCGGATTTTAGCTATATAAGGAGTATTCGACGTGTCTATGCGTACCGATGATTTTGACTACAACCTTCCTGAGGAACTGATTGCCCAGGCTCCTGCCGAGCCGCGCGACTCCTGCCGCCTGCTGGTGGTGGACCGCAAGGGCTCCCAGGCGGGAACGCCGCTGGAGCATGGCGGCACCGTCGAGCACCGCATCTTCCGCGACATCATCGACTATATCGAGCCGGGCGACGTGCTCGTCATCAACCAGACGCGCGTGATGCCGGCCCGCCTTATCGGTCGCAAGGCCGGCTCGGGCGGCGTGGTCGAAACGCTGCTGCTCAAGCGCCGCGAGGACGTGGACCCGCTGGGTCACGTTTGGGAGTGCTTGGTCAAGCCGGGCAAGCGCTTAAAGCCCGGCGCTCAGATTGAGTATCGCGCCGGTGGCGCCCATGCGCCCGAGGGCGCGCCCGTGGTGCTGACGGCCGAGGTCGTCGACTTTGTCACCGATAGCCGCGGCGGCCGCCTGGTGCGTTTTGAGCCAGCCGGTTGCAATGCCGCCGGCGAGCCGCGCACGCTCGATGAGGCTATCCATGCTGCCGGCCACGTGCCGCTGCCGCCCTACATTACCGATTACGAGGGCGATCCCGAGAAGTACCAGACCGTCTACGCCATGAAGGAGGAGCACTCAGCTGCCGCTCCCACGGCGGGCCTGCACTTTACTCCCGAGCTCATGGCCGCTATCGAGGCCAAGGGTGCGAAGTTTGCCGCTGTCGAGCTCGAGGTGGGCATCGATACCTTCCGTCTGGTGGAGGAGGACGACCCCACGCAGCACGTGATGCACACCGAGCGCTATCACGTGTCGCAGGAGGTTGTCGACGCCGTGCATAAGGCTAAGGCCGAGGGGCATCGCGTGATTGCTGTCGGTACCACCGCAGTCCGCTCGCTCGAGAGTGCGTTTGACGCGGACGCGCCGGTGTCCGATCCGGCTGTGACGGCGCGCTATTTTGAGGGCCGTAAGGACGGGGCCGACACGCTCGGCCGTGGTGACATCGTGGCGCGCGAGAACGCGACGACGCAGCTCTACCTCATGCCCGGCTCGACCTATCACGTGGTCGACGCGCTGATCACCAACTTCCATGTTCCGCGCTCCACACTCATGATGCTCGTGAGCGCACTTGCCACCCGCGATCAGATCATGGATGCCTATGCCGCCGCTATCGAGCAGCGCTACCGCTTCTTCAGCTTTGGCGACGCCATGCTCATTTTGTAGGTTCCGCCGTTCTACCGAACGGCGGACCGGCCGACGCTGCGCGGGCCGCATTTGGACAATCTGACGTTCAACTTCAAGGGCGCGACCAGAAGGTCAGCGCCCTTTCGTTTCACGTCACCTTGCCTCAAATGCGACCCGCTCGCTCATATGACCCAATCCGCTGTCAAGAGCCACAATGGCCCCGCCGACCGCTTGCAATCGGTCGGCGGGGCCTGCCGTTGAACCCGTCCCGGTCCGCCCCCGGCATGTC
>NZ_JBQHST010000031.1:0-28983 GCF_052066095.1 Collinsella sp. HCP28S3_B9 | reverse complement strand
TTGAGGACCAGGTCTTCGGCGTTCATGCTGCCCCCATCATCGCGGTCTACGGGGTCAACGATATGGCACCGTGGGGACACATGTATGTCAATCCTGGTCTAACAGAGCCTTTTTTAATCCCCGTCCCAGAAAAATCATCGAGCAGGCAGGGTAGCTAAAAGAGCCCCGTCCCAAATTAGCTACCCCTGGGATGCGACTAGCGCTTGCGGGGGACGAGCTTGGTGCGACGCAGATGGATCATCTCGGCGGCGATGGAGATGGCGATCTCTTCGGGGTCCTCGGCCTGAATGGCAACGCCGATCGGCAGGTGCAGCTCGTCGATCTGGTCCTGCGTAAAGCCCTCCTGCTCCAAGCGAGCCCGCACAAAGGCCGTCTTGCGGCGCGAACCCAGGCAACCCAAATAGGCGGGCTTGGCGCGCAAGGCCTGAATCACCACATCGATATCGGACTTGTGGCCCGCCGTGGCGACGACTACCAGATCGCGCGGACCGATGGGGCATTGCTCGTCCAGGTTCTTGTAGTCGACCAGACGACGGTCGTAGACGCCGGGTACCCATTCGGGCGTCAACGTGCCGGGGCGGTCATCGCACGCCACGACGGCAAAGCCCGCCGCCGTGAGCACGCGCGCCGTCGCGGCGCCCACGTGACCGCAGCCAAAGATGTAGGTCAGGCCCTCGGGGCAAAGCGTCTCGATGTGCGCCGGGGGAATCTCGGAGGCGGCGTTGGTGTAGGTGACCTTACTCCCCTCTTCCGTCAGCGAAAGCCCGGGGCAACCCACAATGGTGCGGCGCGACTCCTCGCCATGGTATTCGGCAGCGTCGCTTTCGAGCGCGCTTGCGATAAACGGTTCAAAGTCGATGACGAAGTCGCCGATGCGTCGATACGCCAAGACGTCGGCAACCGACTGGAACAACGGCGCCCGCGATACATCCAGGTGCAGATAGCACAGGCAGATGGCTCCGCCGCAGATCATGCCGGTATCGGAGTTCTCGCCGCCCATGGTGTAGCGGACCAGACGCGATTGCCCTGCGGCCAACAGCTCGCGCGCCTCGTCCAGCGCAAGGAGCTCAATCTTACCGCCGCCGATGGTGCCCGCTTGGCTGCCATCGGCAAAGACGGCCATCCAGGCGCCCACGCCGCGCGGCGATGACCCTGCCGTGCCGGCAACTACCACCAGCTCGCACGTCTTACCGGCCTTCAGAGCGCCAAGCGCAGCATTCACCACATCGAGCTTTTCCATCGTCGCTTCCTATCCCCTAAAAACGTCGGTGAACATGGCGAGCGCCTCGAGTACGCCGCCGCCGACCGACGTCGCCTTGTCCGAAATATAGTTGATATAGCTGGCATCGCCGCGCGGGTCGACGTCGGCGCATTTAAAGCCCTCGGTCACCAGAACGCCGTCGGCCAAAAGGCCGCGCAAGCAGCCGTCAATCTGCGTGACCATGGGAGTGTCGCCCGCATACCCGATCACATCGCCGGCACTCACGATGTCGCCAATCACATGGTCGGACCTAAACACGCCGGCGGCGGGGCTGTGGATAACGCGCTCCCTGCCATAGCCGGCGATGACACCCGGCACGCCCGTATTGGGCTGGGGCGAGCCCTGGGTGATGACGCGGCCGAGGAAATGCCCGCGCATGGTCTCGACCACGGCATCGCAATCGACCGGCGCGGTAAAGCCCGGTCCTACGGCGATGACGACAGGCGCCATATCGCGCGTGGTGCCCAAGTTGCGCTTGGCCAGGATCGCGTCGACCACAGCAGCGGGCTTAAGTTTGCCGAGCATCTTGGCCTGGGGATCCACCACAACGGCAACATCTCCGGCCTGGGTAATTGCAAGCGCCTCTGCCGGCGTCTGCGCCAAGCGAGCGCGAATGCCCTCGACCTGAACCTCGCCCAGGCGAATGGCCTCGCAAAAACTGATCGTGCGACGGATACACGTGGGAACCGCGATATCGGCCATGACAACCGACACGCCGGCGCGCACCAAACGGGCGGCGACGCCCGTGGCGATATCGCCGGCGCCGCGAACATAAACGAGCATTTTCGGGGCACCTCCCTGTGCTACGGTTTGAGCAGAGCAAAAGCGGTTCGACCGCTACTCTGATGATTATTTATTATCACAGTATTATACGGCGGTGAACAGATGGAAACGACGAGCGGAAACCTTGCCTCCGCGCTCAAGCTCGAGCCGGGCATCACCGCAACTATCGGCAGCGGTGGCAAGTCGACCTTGCTCAAGGCGCTCGGCCTTGAGCTTATGCGCGCGGGCGGCCGCGTGCTCCTCTGCACCACCACGCATATGTTTCCCGTCGCCGGCGTGCCATGGGACGGGTCGAGTCGTCGCCTGGACGCCGCACCTTGGAAGCCGGGCGCCTCACATGTCCCCGGTTGCACCTGCGAGGCCTGCACGGGCCTTGCGCGGGGAAGCATCTGCCAAGCAGGTGTCTTGGACCCCGAGACGGGCAAGCTCTCTGCCCCCGCCGAGCCGCTCGGCGAGCTAGCACAGCGCTTTAACTACGTCTTGGCCGAGGCGGACGGCAGCAAGCGGCTCCCGCTCAAGGCCCACGCCGCCTGGGAGCCGGTGATTCCCTCTGGCACGGCCAACATCGTCTGGATCGTTGGCGCCTCGGGGCTCGGCAAGCCCATCAACGAAGCCGTCCACCGCCCCGAGCTCTTTTGCGAGCGTTGCGGCTGCGAGCCCACCGACATCGCCACGCCCGAGCGCGTCGCCCAGGTGCTCAATGCCGAGATGCAGGCGCTGGGACTCTGCACCGCGCACATCATACTCAACCAAGTCGACGCGCTCAGCGACCCCACGATGGCCGACCGCTTTGAGGCTGCCCTCGGCCGCCCCGTCGTCGCCACCACCCTCCAGGGGTAGCTAATTTGGGACGGGGCTCTTTTAGCTACCCCATGTTGAGAGAAAAATCATCAGGTAGGCAGGGTAGCTAAAAGAGCCCCGTCCCAAATTAGCTACCCTGACGGCACCCCCTGCTAGCGGGGCACGTAGCAGGCCGCAACGTGTTCTGAGACGCGGCGCTGGCCCTTGGCGGTGTCGACATCCCACAGCTCGTAGGCACGCGCCTCGACCAGCACCACGTCGGTGCGGTTCTTGAGAATCGAACCGCCGCCGTCCTTGCCCTCAAGACACATAAGCGCATCGAACAGTTCCGCCGGAAAGAGCACCGGGCTCGAAGGCTCACCGTTGCACGCGAGACGTACCGGATGCTTGCTGCCACACTCGTCAAACGCGCGAACCATGGCCTCAAAAGAATCCGAACTCACGAGCGGCTGGTCGCCCGGCAAAAAGAGGCAACCTTTCCAGTTGCGTTCGACTCCCCACGAAAGGCCCGCACGGACGCTTTCGCTGCGCAGCTCGCCCTCGTGCAGCGCGCACGGGCAATGCTTGTCCTCGCAAATCTGAGCAACCTCGGGCCAACGCGTCGAAACCACAACGTCAAAGCCCCGGGGAACCGAATCGATGGTCCGGGCAATCAGCGGCTCGCCATAGATATCGGCAAGCATCTTGTTAGAGCCAAACCGCTTGCCCTCGCCCGAAGCCATAATGACGCAACCAAGTTTCATGGCGATACCTCCCCTGAAGCCATCGTACCCATAACGCGCGTCGCGGGGCATCTACATCGAAAGCGCTTATCCCGCACGCCCACGATGCAAAAAGGGGGCACCCCGCCGGTTGGCAGAGCGCCCCCTTTACATGGCTTACCTCAACCCGGCTTTAGGCCTGGAACCAACGGACGGCGTTGCGCTCATAACGCAGCGGCACTTTCGTTATTTGCGAACAAGTGGGGTTTATGGCAAAGTGTGCCCAAACTAATTTTTAGGAAGGCACCCATGACCCCCGCACAGATTGAGTTTTATAAGCGCCTTGCACACGGCCTGGCGCTCCAGTTTGGCCCCAACTGCGAAGTCGTCGTCCACGACCTGGAGACCGAGGACGTGGACCACTCCATCGTGGTAATCGAAAACGGCCATGTAAGCGGGCGCAAACTGGGTGACGGTCCCAGCCATATTGTGTTTGAGTCCATGCACGAGGACACCACCGACGTGCACGACCGCGAGCCATACCTCACCAAAACCGCCGATGGCAAGCTGCTTAAGTCCTCGACCATCTTTATCCGCAACGACGAGGGCAAGCCTGTCGGCATTTTGGGCATTAACTTTGACATTACGCTCATGAAAGCTTTTGAGCGCTCGCTCGATGCCTTTACCGGCACCGACGGCACGGGCTACACCGAGCCCGAGCCCATTACCAAAACCATCGGCGACTTGCTCGAAGATCTGCTGCGCGAGTGCGAGCAATACGTGGGCAAGCCCGCAGCCCTTATGACCAAAGATGAGCGCATTCGCGCCATTGGCTACCTCGATCGTCGCGGCGCCTTCCTCATTTCCAAGTCGAGCGAACGTGCCTGCGAGTTCTTTGGCATCTCTAAGTACAGCTTCTATAGCTACCTCAACGAGGCAAAGGCTGCCGCCGGCGACAAATAGTCAGTGCGCCTGCGCCCCTCCCCTTTTGGGCGCGAGTTCTGGAATGCACGAATCCAAGACTCGGCCGCAAGGCAAGTTCCATATAATCGATGAAATAGACAGTTCGAAAGGATGGAACAAGATGGGGTCGAGCAACGCATCGCGCAACGACCACGGAGGCTTCGCTTCTGCCGCCAGGCATGCGAAACGCGCGTTTGACGAGGGCGAAGACGATCTGTTTGCGTTGAGCCTCGACGACGTGATGAGCGATCGCCCCTGGACCGCCGACGAGCCCATGAGCGGCAAAACCCATTCGGCAGGCGATCCTTCCGAGACGGCATCGTTTATCGCCGCGGCGCAGCATCTTGCGCCCGAACCGCGCGTTGCAGATCTCGACGACTTTGCGACCCGTCAGTTTGCCTTCGATTCCTGGGCTGATGCCGATCTGGACGAAACATCTGCCGGCGCGCCGACGCTCGGCGAGCCGGTAAATCCGCTTGTCGCCGCGTCCGCTTCCGAATACGAGCCGGACGACCATGCGCAAGCTATACCCACATCCTCATACACCGATAGCCACACTGACAACGACGATTATTATGGCGACTACTACGCCGCGGAAGAGGCGCCGCGCTTTTTGGATTTCAATCCAGTAGCAAAGATTATCTTTATAGCGATCGTCGTGGTGCTGTTTGGCGTCATTGCGTTTGAGGGATTCCAGCTGTTCCGCAGCCCCGTCGAGTCCGAATCGGCAACGCAGCAAAAAGAGGACGAGAGCAACGACTACCTCGACGTCAACAACCTCAAGGGCGACCCCAACGACGGGGACGAGTAGCGGGGGCTGAGGGCGGCTGAAGCGTCCATATGTAGCACCAGCTTCTACGTGCTGTTTTGTTATCCAGTTACACTTTTCCAGATGTTGAGACCGTCAGATTCGACACTTTTCCGTACTTTTGAGGTGCCGATTTCGACACTTTTCCGTACTTTTATAAGGATGATTTCGACACTTTTCCGAATGTTGGCCGAATAATTGCCGCGTAATCAAGCGCCGTCTGCACATCATTTCGCAGGCGACGCTTGATTTGTGTCCGCGCGTGCTGATAGACTCCATCGTGCCCGCAAGGAGCGGGCGCGTTTTATCCAGAGTCGGGGTAGAGAGTTGGCTCCACGATCCCGATGCCAACCGGCCAAGAGGCACGGTGGCCCTGCCAACATCGATGAAAGGAGTCCGTATGGACAATTTCTCCGTGCGCAGTGAGCGCAACTTCCACAATCTGGCAGCCAAGCCAAAACGAATGCATCTTCTGGACAAGCCGAGCGGCTATGCCTCGGCCATGGTCAAGAGCAGCCTCTCCCACCAGATGCGCTTTACGGTGCAGGTACTCGAGGAAGAGCTCTGTGCTGCCGGCAATCCGCACGTGCTGCAGATCAAGCTGCTCGGAGACGACTCGCGCGAACCGTCCAGCTGGAAGCTCTTTGCCGACGGCACGTGCGCTGCGGACGGATCTGGCACCTTTGCCCGTGAGTGCTTCTGCGAGGGCGCTGAGGTGTTTTTGGACCTGTGTCGCGACGCCGTGTGCGCGGCAGAACTGCGCCAGTGGAGCCAGAGGGAGTATGAGCTGTTGAGTGCGGCCCGCGGGATTGCGGGAGTGTAGGTGGGCACACCTACCACGCGATCCCGCGATAACGCCGTTAATCAGGTTGTCCCTACCTGACTCTTTGATTCCATGCCTGACCATATTGCCGTTCACCCGTTCGCCTCAACAGTCGCCAGCAATGCAACGCTATAATGATGCAAACGCATTTGTATTGCATTTCGAGCGATGGGAGCGCAGATGCCCGACAGCTACAAGGAGCTCATCAAGAGCAATCCCGACGAGACCGAGATCAGGAGCTTCCTGGTGAACGGCGACCAAGTCTCCGTGACCCTTCGCATCCCCGACACCCTGCGCGACGCCGCGAAGGAGGAGGCGGCCCTGCGGGGCATGAGCTTCTCCGCCTTCGTGCGCACGTGCATGATCGAAGAGCTCGCGAAGAAGGGGGCATAGAGGCGTGAAGTCGCTAAACAACGTCGGCGCCGAGCGCCTGGGAGACGCCCTCGGCGAATCCATCGACGACGGGGCGAAGCTGTCGATAATCAGCTCTTATTTCACCGTGTTCGCCTACGGGGAGCTCAAAGAGGAGCTCTCTAAAATCGACGAGGTGCGCTTCCTGTTCAGCGAGCCCACCTTCATCAAGCGTATGGCAGACTCGAAGGAGCCACGCGAGTTCGAAGTCGCCCGCCGAGCACGCGAAGTCGGCGTCGGTGGCTCGGGGCTTGAGCTCACGTTGCGAAACAACCTCAACCAACGCGCACTCGCCCGTGAATGCGCCGAATGGATCCGCGAGAAGGGCGTTTTCAAATCCGCCAAGCTTGCCGGCTCCATCCAGCCGGGCGGCACATACGTTGTGGAGAATCCCTCCGGCGACGACCATGCCTTCATGGGCGCCGCCGCTAACTTCACACAGGAGGGCCTCGGCTACGAGCGCCGCCCGGGAACCGTTACCTGCGTGAGCCACTTCGAGAATGCAACGGAGGCCATCGGCCTCAAGATGATGTTCGAGTCGGTCTGGGACAACCCCGCCATGGTCGAGGAGGTCACCGCGCAGGTGGCCGCCCAGGTCGAAACGCTCTACCGCGAGAATCCGCCCGAGTTCGTGTACTTCCTAACGCTCTACCACCTGTTCCGCGACTTCATGGAGGACGACGAGGACAACGGCATCCGCCCCGGCCTCAAGTTCGAGGAGTCCGTGGTCTGGAATAAGCTCTACGACTTCCAGAAGGACGCCGTCGTGGGCGCCATCCGCAAGCTGGAGAAGTACAAGGGCTGCATCATCGCCGACTCGGTGGGCCTGGGCAAGACCTACGAGGCGCTCGCCGTCATGAAGTACTACCAGGAGCGCAACGACCGCATCCTCGTGCTGTGCCCCAAGCGCCTGCGGGACAACTGGACCCTGTGGACCCAGGACAACGACGACCGCAACCCGCTGGCCGACGACCGCTTCAGCTACACGGTGCTCAACCACACCGACCTGTCGCGCTACCACGGCATGAGCGGCGAGGTGGACCTCGAGCACCTGCGCTGGGGTCACTTCGACCTCCTCGTCATCGACGAGAGCCACAACTTCAGGAACAAGAGCACCGACGCGGACAAGACCGACCGCTACACGCGCCTCATCGAGGACGTCATCAAGTCAGGCCAGCGCACGAAGGTGCTAATGCTCTCGGCCACCCCGGTGAACAACCGCCTGCTCGACTTACGAAACCAGATCGAGCTCATCACCGAGGGAGACGACGCGTACCTCGCCGACACCGATGGCATCCCGTCGATCACCCACGTGACGCGAGTCGCCCAGCAGAGGTTCAACGAGTGGAGCAAGCTCTCCGACTCCGAGCGCACGACCGAGAGTTTCGTGAACGCGGTGAACGCCGACTACTTCAAGCTGCTCGACGTGCTGACCATCGCGCGCAGCCGCAAGCACATCACGAAGTACTATGGCGCCGCGAGCGGGACCTTCCCGGCGCGCCGGCCGCCCCTGTCGTTCCAGACGCCCATCGACCTAGAAGGCGAGCTGCCGCCGATCGCCGAGCTCAACGACATGATCGCCCAGCTCACGTTCGCCCAGTACCAGGTGCTCTCCTACGTGCGCGCCGACCAGCGCCGCAAGTACGAGGACCGCTACGGGGACACGTGGGGTAAGGACTTCGAGAGCCAGGTCCATCGCACGACGGCGGTGGCCAACCTCATGCGAATCAACGTCCTCAAGCGCATGGAGTCCTCCGTGAACAGCTTCCGCATCACGCTGCGCCGCATCCTCGACGGCTGCGTCGACCTGCGCTCAAGGCTCGATAACGACGCGTCGGGGGTCGCCTACGGCACCGAGGGCCTCGAGGACGGGTTCGACGACGACGATGCCGAGGAGTTCGAGGCCGGCGGAAAGGTGCGCGTCGACCTGCGAGATGTCGACGCCCTGCGCCTGGGTCAGGACCTCGACTTCGACATCCAGGTGCTCCGGGCCCTGCTCGCCTACGCCGACGCGGTGACCCCCGAGCGCGACGCCAAGCTCGTGAAGCTGCGGGACTTCATCGCGGGCAAGGTCAGCGAGCCGTACAACCCCGGCAACCGCAAGGTGCTGGTGTTCAGCGCGTTCGCCGACACGACGGCCTACCTCTTCGAGCAGCTGGCGCCCTGGTTGAAGCGCGAGCTCGGCATCGAGTGCGCCGAGGTTGCGGGCAGCTCCAACCGGACCTACTCGCTGAAGCTCCCCAGGACCACCTTCGAGAACATCCTCGCAAGGTTCTCTCCCGTCTCCAAGGAGCTGCCGGAGAATCAGAGGGAGCTCGGCGAGATCGACGTCGTCTTCGCCACCGACTGCATCTCCGAGGGCCAGAACCTGCAGGACTGCGACTGCCTGGTGAACTACGACATCCACTGGAACCCCGTGCGCATCATCCAGCGCTTCGGGCGCATCGACCGCCTTGGCTCGAGAAACGAGCAAATCCAGCTGGTCAACTTCTGGCCGGACATCGCGCTCGACGAGTACATCCAGCTCGAGGGACGCGTGAAGGGGCGCATGGCGCTGCTAGACGCGTCGGCCACCGGCGAGGAGAACGTGCTGGAGGCCAAGAGCAACGGCGAGATGAACGACCTCAAGTACCGCCGCCGGCAGCTCCAGCAGCTCAAAAGCGAGGTACTCGACCTCGAGGACATCTCGGGCGGCATCTCCATCACGGACTTCGCCTTCGACGACTTCCGCGTGGAGCTCCAGCGCTACGCCAAGGAGCATCCCGGCGCGCTGGAGAACTCGCCGGCGGGACTGCACGCCGTGGCCCCCATCCCCGGCGATCTTCGCGGCGACGTGAAGCCGGGGGTGGTTTTCTGCCTCAAGCAGAACGACGAGGGAAACGACCCCAGGGACACGAACCCCGTCTTTCCGTACTACGTGGTGTACGTGTCGGCCGACGGCGAGGTCATGACGAAGCACACGCAGCCCAAGCCAGCGCTCGACATCATGCGCGCCGTCTGTTCTGGGCATCCCGAGCCCATCGCCGAGCTGTGCCGCGAGTTCAACCGCGAGACCCGCGACGGGACGAGGATGGGCGTCTACACCGACCTGCTCGACGACGTGGTGGCGGCCATCACGGGGACGCAGCAGGACAAGGGGATCGAGAGCCTGTTCAGCCTGGGCGAGGTCGGCAGCGGCACCGTCATGGGCTTCAATGACTACTCACTGGTATGTTTCGTGGTGCTGCGATGAGTGGCGTCGACTGGAACGGCGTCCTGCGCCTGCCCGACGCGGCGCTCGCCGGATGCCGCCGTATCCCCAAGACGGTTCTTGTGAAGCAGGCTATGCTCACCAAGACCGAGCAGAAAAGGCTCGACAAGGTCGCGCGCCTAGAGCACTTCGCCACGGTCCAGAAATCCACGACGCGCATCCCGCCGTACGAGGATGACGATCGCAATGTGCAGAGCATTGTCTTCCTTCGCTGCGAGATGGCAGCCGGGACCATGGCGGTGGCGGAGGTGGCGGAACTTGTGCACAAGTGCTTCCCGAACCCAACGGTGCTTCTGATCGAGGCGAGCGGTTGCGCGTGCGTGTCGGTCGCCCTCACGCGGAGAAGCCAGGCCGAGCAGGGCGCGACGGTCGTCGACCGAATCGAGGCGACGGGCGCCTTCGACCCGGGCCGCCCGGAATATGCGGACTTCCTGGGCGCGCTGGCCTTCGGGCGGCTCCCGCAGGACGATCTCTGGGAGTACCTGCTCGACCTGTCGCGCGCCGTGACGCTGTCCCGTGCAATCGGCGGCCTGGGGTTCTACCCCAGCTGCCCCGCCAAAGATCGGGAGAAGCTGATTGTCCTCACGTCGCGCTACGATGAGTTGGGAGCCTCCGTCAAGCGGCTGAAGGAGCAGCGGCGGTCGAAGGACATAACGCTCAATGACTCCGCGAAGCTGAGGATGAAAATGAAGGAAGAGGAGCGGCGCCTGAGGGCGGTCGCCGATGAGATAAAGGAGATCTGCAATGGCTGACATCGAGAAGGTGGACCTCGAATCGGAAAACCTGGTAGACGACCGCCTGAACAAGCTCAAGGAACTAATGCCGGAGGTATTCACTGAAGGCGGAATCGACTTCGACAAACTGAGGCTGGAGCTTGGCGACAAGGTCGACGAGGGCCAGGAGCGCTACGCCTTCACGTGGCCCGGCAAGGCCGATGCCATCCGCCAATCGCAGACCGTAAGCACCGCCACATTGCGCCCCTGCGTAGAGAAGAGCCGCAGCCGTGATGGCGAGGATGGCTCCTTTGACTCCGACAACATCTATATCGAGGGCGACAACCTCGAGGTGCTGAAGCTGCTGCAGCGTGGCTACCATGGCAAGGTCAACATCGTTTATATCGACCCCCCATACAACACCGGTCATGACTTTGTCTATAAAGACAGATTCGGTGATTCTGTTGGCAACTATAAAGAGCAGGCCGGTCTTGTAGGCCAGTCAAATGCGGACACCAATGGGCGCTTCCACTCCGACTGGTGCTCAATGATGTACCCCAGGCTTCGATTGGCAAGGGAGTTGCTCGCAGACAACGGTGTCCTTTTTATGAGCATCGATGAGGCTGAAGTAAGCAATCTTAGAGAAATCGCTGATGAAGTGATGGGTCCTGGTAACTTCATTGCTCAGATCATTTGGTCTGGCGGCCGTAAGAACGACTCTAAATACATCTCGGTTTCTCATGAATACGTAATCTGCTATGTCAAATCGATCGACTACTTCAAAGAGCACTCAATTAAATGGAGAAAGAAAAAGCAAGGCTTGGACGCCATTTACGCTAAGGCTGACGAGCTTAAGGCTGCATACGGCGCTGATTATGCAAGGATGACGGCAGAGCTGAGGGCTTGGTATAAGTCGCTTTCCGATGATGACCCCGCAAAGGCACATAAACACTATTCTTCAATTGATGAAAAAGGAGTTTATTTTGCGGATAACATTTCCTGGCCGGGCGGAGGCGGACCGAAGTACGAGGTGCTTCACCCTCTGACCCACAGGCCTGTTGCTATTCCTTCAAGAGGATGGCTCTTTGGAACTCCCGAGAGAATGCAGGAAATTATAGATCAGGATCTCGTCGAATTTGGTCCTGACGAGACTAAAGTGCCTTGCTACAAGCGTTACTTAAAGGACACAGAAACTGAGGCGCCCTATAGCGTTATCTATAAGGATGGTCGTGCGGCCTCAAAGCGGCTAGCCTCCCTTATGGGCGACAAAGTTTTTGATAACCCTAAGGACGAAGATGTAATTGCCGAGCTGTTGTCTTACGTTGACGCAGACGACTCCATGGTCATGGATTTCTTCTCTGGATCTGCGACTACCGCACATTCCGTAATGATGAGAAATTCTCAAAACGGCGGTAAGCGCAAGTTCATTCTTGTTCAGCTGCCTGAGAACCTGGACAGCCGTTTGAATTCCGCCTCGAAACAGAGTTCTAAGCAGGTCATCGAGAACGCAATCGCTCTATGTGATTCATTTGGAGAAGAACATTCCATTTGCACCATCGCCGAGGAACGCATCCGCCGCGCAGGCGACAAAATCAAAACCGAACTCGAGGAATCCAACCGTCAACTCAAGCTTGGTGAGGAATCCAAGCGGCTTCCCGACATTGGCTTTCGTGTGTTCGAGCTTGACGATTCTGGTATTGAACGACCTGAGCCTGGTCAGCTTATGCTTGATGTGGTTAAACCTGACCGCACTGAACTTGATATCGTTTTCGAGATGATGCTCAGATGGGGCCTCGAGCTCACGCTACCCGTTGAGAAATCCGACGCCGCTGGCTATCCCATCTGGTCCGTCGCGTGCGACGAGCTCGTCTGCTGCATGTCCCGAGGCCTCACTATCAAGGCACTCGAGGTCATCGCCGACATGGAGCCCAGGCGCGTTCTCATCCTCGACTCCGTCCTCGACGACACCCTCAAGCTCAACGCCGTGCAGATCTTCAAGCACGCCGGCGAGCGCATGGGCTACGAGATCGAACTGAGGACGGTCTAGCATGGCGGCACTCGAGTTCAAGTTCTCATCCGATCAGCAGCACCAGCTGGAGGCCATCGAGGCAACCTGCGACCTGTTCCGTGGACAGCAATTCGCCAGCAGCGTTTTCTCTGCCGATTCCGGCCGCATGGGTCAGACGGCTATTGGCGCGCTCATGGTTGGCCACGGCAACGAGCTCCGCGTGGCGCCGGGCCAGCTTCTCGACAACCTGCACGCCGTGCAGGAGGATGGCTGCCTCCCGGCAACTGACGTCCTCACCGACGGGCGCCTGCGCGACTTCACAGTGGAGATGGAGACGGGAACCGGCAAGACATACGTGTACATCCGCTCCATCTACGAGCTGAACCGCCGCTACGGCATCACCAAGTTCGTCATCGTCGTGCCGAGCGTTGCCATCCGCGAGGGCGTCCTCAAGAGCTTCCAGACCACGCGCAAACACTTCGAGACGCTCTACGACCGCACGCCGCTCGACTACTTCGTGTACGACTCGAAGGACATGGGGCCGGTGGGCAACTTCGCCACGTCGAGCTCCATCCAGGTCATGGTCATCAACATCGACGCCTTCAACAAGGGCCTCGAGAAGGACGGCACCGCGAAGGAGGGCAACCTCTTCCACCGGACCAGCGAGCGGCTCACCGGCGGTTTCAGCCCGCGTGAGCTCGTGAGCGCGTGCAAGCCCGTCGTCATCATCGACGAGCCCCAGAGCGTCGACAACACCAAGCAGGCCAAGGCCGCCATCAAGAGCCTGAACCCGCTGTTCGTACTGCGCTACTCGGCCACGCACAAGCAGGCCTACAACATGATCTACCGCCTCACGCCGGTCGACGCCTTCGAGCGCCACCTGGTGAAGGGTATCTGCGTCGACTCGATCAAGGCCGAGGCCAACCTCAATGGCGCCTACGTGAGGCTCGAGTCCGTCAAGTCCGACCCGTTCTCCGCCAAGGTGTCCATCGACGTGCGCCAGGCCGACGGCACGCAGAAGCGCAAGGCCGTCACCGTGAAGACCGGCGCCGACCTCTACCAGAAGAGCGGCGAGAACAGCGACTACGAGAACGGTTGGGTCGTTAACAACATCGGCGCCGCCGAGGGCGACGAGTTCATAGAGTTCCAGAATGGTGAGGTGCTCGAGTTGGGCGAAGCCCTGGGCGACGTCAACGAGGAGGTCGTCAAGCGCGCGCAGATCCGCCGCACCATCGAGGATCACCTGGCCCGCCAGTTCGAACTGTGGCCGCGCGGCGTGAAGGTGCTTTCGCTCTTCTTCATCGACCGCGTCGACCGCTACCGCGTCTACGAGCCCGAGGTCCACGGCGGCCTGTACGCCCAGATGTTCGAGGAGGAGTACGCAGGTGCCCTGAACTCGAAGGCGCCCAGGCGCGTCGCCAAGGCAGCGGGGATCGGCAAGGGTACGTGGCTCGAGTGCTACGAGGCCGTCGGCGCCCCGCTGGTGCGCGACCCCCACGCCGTGCACCAGGGCTATTTCGCCAAGGACAAGAAGGGCAAGTTCAAGGACTCCAAGGGAGCCGCCGGCACCGCCGACGACGCCGGGGCCTTCGAGCTCATCATGCAGAAGAAGGAGACGCTCATCTCCTTCCCGGACGGCAAGGACGCCGACAAGAACGTCTCGTTCGTCTTCAGCCACTCCGCGCTCAAGGAGGGCTGGGACAACCCCAACGTGTTCCAGATCTGCACGCTCGTCGAGACCAAGGACAACCTCACCAAGCGCCAGAAGATCGGCCGCGGCCTGCGCCTGTGCGTGAACCAGGACGGCGAGCGCCTGTACGACCCCGAGGCGAACGTGCTCACCGTCATCGCCAACGAGAGCTACGACGACTTCGCCAACGGGCTTCAGAAAGAGCTCGAGGCCGAGGACTTCAAGTTCGGCGTCATCACTCCGGAGAGCTTCACGAAGGTCACGGTCAAGACCCCCGAGGGCGTCGAGGAGCGCCTGGGCTACGAGAAGTCCAAGCAGGTCTTCGACCACCTCGTCGCGACCGGCATGGTCGACGGCAAGGGCGCGGTTACGCCCGAGCTGAAGGCGGCCGCCGAGGAGGGCGAGGTGGACCTTCCCGCCGAGCTCGAGCCCGCCAAGGAGCAGGTCGAGGCAATCATCATCCACAAGTCCCAGAGGGTCCAGATCCGCGACAAGGCCAAGGAGGTCTCGGTCGAGCTGCAGAAGGACGTCACGCTCGACCCTGCGTTCCAGGCCCTGTGGGACCGCATCCGCCAGCGCACACGCTTCCGGGTCGAGGTCGACTCCGGCAAGCTCATCGAGCATGCCATCGAGGCGGTCGACGGCATGCTCCCCGTGCGCCCGCCCCAGGTGACCAGCGAGCGCGCCTCGCTGGGCATCGACGACGCGGGCGTGAGCGCCGAGGGCACGGGCACCTCCGTGGTGTCCGTCTCGGGAAAGGTGAAATACGACCTTCCCGATCCGATCGCCGAGCTGCAGGACGCCGTCGGGCTCACCCGCGGCACCATCAAGGCGATCCTCGAGGGCTGCAGCCGCTTCGACGAGTTCGAGATCGACCCCGCGACCTTCCTCGCGCAGGTCGGCGACAAGATCAACCGCGTGAAGAACGACCTCATCGCCCAGGGCATCAAGTACGTGCGCCTTCCCGAGGATGAGTGGTACACCATGCGCGATCTCGAGCTCGACGACTACACGGCCTACCTTGGGCAGAACGCGTGGAAGCCGGACATGACGAGCAAGAGCCTGTACAACTACGTGGTCTACGACTCGGCGGGGGTCGAGCGCTCCTTTGCCGAGGCTCTCGACAAGCAGGAGGAGGTGCTCGTTTTCGCGAAGCTCCCTTCGACGTTCAAGATCGACACGCCGCTCGGCAGCTACAACCCCGACTGGGCGTATGTCGAGGAAGCTGATGGTGAGCGCCGCGTCTACTTCGTGACCGAGACCAAGGGCGGAAAGAACGGCGAGCCCGCCCTGCGCGACGCGGAGAAGATCAAGATCGGATGCGCCAAGAAGCACTTCGAGGCGCTTGATCTTGGAAACGACTTCCACTACAACGTGCGCACAACGTACCAGTACGAGGCGGTGAGAGCTTAGAGATGCTTAATCAGCTCATCAACGTTGACTTGCATATACACTCAAAAGCGAGTGCATATAAAGAGCCGAAAGGTTTGGTTAGCGAATGCGATAGTGAGCACAGTCATGTGCTTTTATCCGCGCTAAGGGAGAACAACATCGCGTTGTTCTCCATAACCGACCATAACCGTTTCAACGATCAGCTGTATGAGGCTTTGTATTCGAAAATCGAATCAGACCACCTCGGGCTGTCCCTTCTTGCTGGTGTTGAATTTGATGTTAAGTTCGAACCAGATCGCGACATCGCGCATGTCATAACGATCTTTGATGCGAAGTCGCCTGATGATCGGCTTCGCATCAAAAGGGTCATAGAAAAGAACTTGATTAAAGATAAGGGCGGCTATTACGACATCCCATCATTCGAGGCGCTTCTTAAGCAGATAAAACTGAATACGATCCTGATTGCTCATCAGCATTCAGGCTTCAATGGCAGCCAGAAAAAGAGATCGCTCGGCAGAGCGACCGATGGCCTGAACGCCTATAAGTTCGGATACATTGACGCACTTGAATACAACAAACCCGTCGTACAGGGGATTCTTCGGAGCGAGCTTTCCGATTTAGAGCTTCCGGCACGGATGGTGATTGGCAGCGACTGCCATCAATGGTCTTGCTATCCAAAGCATGATGAAGCGGCGGAAGCCAAGGAAGCCTTTTGCACTAAAATGCGAGCGCTGCCCACCTTCAAAGGCTTGCTGATGGCGCTTACGTCTCCGCATACGCGCTTGCGGGCGGGTGCCTACGACATGCGCCCCGATTACATTTCTGAGATCAAGCTATGTGGGGCTACCATCCCAATGAGTCCTGGGATTAACGTAATAATAGGTGAAAACGGAATAGGTAAATCGTCTCTGCTGACACTTCTGGCCGAGCAATCTCCGAAGCAAAAATGGGTGAAAACGCTCAAGAGCAGAACTGAGTTTTCCTGCAACAGGCATCCGGATAAGGCAAGCCTTATATTCGTTTCGCAAGGTCAGCTTCAAGGTGATTACAACAAAAACGGCAAGGTGTTCGACGACAGTCTATTTGAAGAGGTCTCTAACAGCTCGTTCGAAGATGCGGTTCGCAATTTTTCTTCTAGTCTGAAATCAAGAATTGCGGCAAACATCAATGCTGCAACGAAATTGTCTGCTGTCGGAGAATCTGCGCTTACATTGCAGCCAAGCCTGGAAGGTACAACTTACTCATTCGTCGTTTCCTGCCCAGAAGACTTCACCAATGTGACAAACAAATGGACTGCACCCAACCAATCGTTGTCCACCATCACAACCAAAATCGACACCGAAATTGGAAGGGGGCCCAACTACTACACCGATGAAGAGATCAAACACCTGCAAGAGGCAAAGCGCCAGCTTGAAATCGTATCCTCGAGAGTCAAGGATTCCTTCGAGGAAGTCAATTCGGAAGCGTTGGTTAAAGGCGTTATATCAAACTCCATCAAGGCCTACGATCAACGAACCGAACAACGTAGCAGCGAAGAAGATAACGAAAAAACCGCTTATAAAAAAGCGAAGCGCTCTTTTGTCGACGACGTTGTTTGGCTTGCCCAACAAAGCAGTGTCGAAAAGAATCCGCCCGTCTTTCCGGTGCTAGACAATGGCGCAGGAGTTTCCCAAAAGCCGAGTCAAGGATTTAAGTTCGTTCGGCGTGCGAAGTATTCCGACTCTTCCGACCTCTTAGGAGATTTCCTCCAGTGCTTCAACAAAGCATATCAGGATTTAGGCAAGCTGCTTTCGATCCAGTCTGTGGAAGATATAACCAGTGCGATACCGAGCTGTGCAAAGCCTTGGGAAACGTCATTCGATACCATGGTCGATAAGTTCATAAAAGCTCAGGAATGCGTAACCGACACAATTATGGACGTCGAAAGCGCAAAGATGGGGAATACTCTTGGCGAGATGTCGTTAACGTACTACAGATACGTCACAAGCGCCCAGGCGTCGCTATCCGTCTTCATGGCCGATCAGCCAGAAGACAACATCTCAAACAATAGAGTGAGTTCCCATTTAACAGATTATTTTAACGGTCTCCGCTTAAGATCCCAGGTCATCATTGTCACGCACAGTCCTCTTCTCGTAGTCAATCAGGACGCTGATAATGTAATCGTTCTAAAGCAAGGGAAAGAAAAACCTCTAGATGTTTCTTTTGGCTGCCTTGAGTCAAACGACAAAGGAGTGATTCTTGAGGAAGTTGCTAACATTATGGACGGCGGCATAGAGGCTATACGCAAGAGAATGAGGGCATATGATGCGATTGATTAAACTTGAGGGCATTGGCAGCGGCATTTCGATGCAGGTCGGAAACAACGCTCCCACCGTGTTTCCGCTGGCGGATGACATAAAGGCAACGGAGTTGTTTAAGGCGCTCGATTTCCATCAAGGCTGCCAATACAAGGTTGAGTGTGGTGCTTCTGGTGAGCTGGCTCCTGGCGCCTTCGATGGTTTTTGTGGACTAATTGAAGATATAGTTCAAGGCATTAATAAGATTAGCGATTCATCCGATGAAACTGTCACCAAGCTTTCGGGTGAAGAGTCTATGCCTGACTAAAAGAACCTGACTCCATCATGCCTGAAGACATGACAGAAAGCTGTTTTTCAAGCGCGCTGATGAAACCGCCTTTGGTTCGAAACACTAAGAATGAAACGTTAAGCTCTCCTCATTCCAAAGATACTTGCGTTGTCGGCATCGGCAGCCGAGTTGGTTGCGTTCAACGTTACCGATGCTAAGGGTCTGGAGTATTAAGAGGCTAAGCGGTGTATTGACGAAATTGACCCGCCAAGAATAACCGCAAAGGATAGATAGGTCTTTAAGGATGGATGCAGGAAAATCTACGATAAGTGGCGTGTTCAACGGATCGCGCCTGCTCGAAATACCATTTTACCAAAGGGCGTACGTCTGGGGGGAAGAGCAATGGGAGCGCTTCCTCGGCGACATGGAGTTCGTCACCGCCTCGAAGCGACCCTATTTTCTTGGCTCCATCATTCTGAAGCAAGCCTCCTCCGGCAATACCTGGTCCGAGGTCTCCGAGATTCGCACCGTCATCGATGGCCAACAGCGACTCACGACCATGGTCATCTTTTTCAAGGCACTCTGTGCGAAAAACGGCACCAACAATTTGTTCGAGCGAGATTTCGTCCTGGAGACTGGCCAAGTCGCCTTGAAGCATGGCAAGTTCGATCATGAGGATTTCGAGAAGGTCGTCAATGCCACAGGCTGCGAGCCCGTCGAGGGCTCCTCGGCCATCATCCGCGCCTACAACTACTTCCTCAAGAACATCGACCCAGAGAAGGTCGACAGGAACACGATCAAGTCGAACGTCCAGTTCGTCTGCATCGACCTTACCGAGGGCGAGGACGAGCAGCAGATATTCGACACCATCAACTCGCTCGGGGTGCGCCTGACGACGGCGGAGCTCCTCAAGAACTACTTCTTCAACCGCGAGAACGAGCAGGCGTTCAAGGAGTGCTGGGAAGACGTCTTCGAGCCCACGGCTGAGAAGAGGGAGTATTGGGAGCAGGAGGTCGTGACCGGGCGCATCAAGCGCACGCTCGTCGACCTCTTCTTCGACGCGTTCCTCCAGATTCTGGTCCAGGACAAGAGGCGTGGCGTCACGACCGAGGACAAGCTCTTCTATTCGCGCACGTCCAACCTCTTCCAGTCCTACAAGGACTTCATCAGCAGGTACTGCAACGGAGACAAGGACGAGATCCTCGACAGCATGAAGGCCTATGCCAAGGTGTTCGAGTCCACGTTTGACCCAAGCTGCTGCGACGCGGACATCCCCTCCGCCCCCGGCATCGAGCGCCTGAACGTGCTCATATTCGGCCTCAAGAACTCGACGCTCATCCCGTACGTGCTCTACGTTCGCAAGAACGCGGAGTCTTCGGGCGAAGAATCCGAGGTCTTCGCCCTGCTTGAGACCTACGTCATCCGCCGAACGCTGGTTCAGGCGACCACGAAGAACTACAACAGGCTGTTCACCTCGCTGATCCTGAACGAAGTGAAGGACGCGGAGGCGCTGAGGAAGGCTCTCGAAGCCAATGACGAGGCGACGACATACATGCCCGGCGACGCCGAGGTTCGAGCGGCATTCGAGGAATCGTGTCTGTACAACCTCCAGTCCAAGGGCGTCCTCTATCTGCTGGAAAGCGCCATTCGCCCAGGCATGAGCAGCACAGCCCTGCTCGGATTCAACCAGTACACCCTCGAGCACATGATGCCCAAGAAGTGGCGAAACAAATGGGGAACCCTCGACGACGAAGCCGCCACGCGAAGGGACCGGAAGCTCCTCACGCTCGGCAACCTCGCCATCATCACGCATTCGCTCAACGCCTCCATCCGCGATGCCGATTGGACCACCAAGAAGCAGGGAAAGGGATACAAGGACGGCTTGGCCCTCTGCGCCGCCGGCCTTGCGACCATGGCCGATGCCTTGGAGAAGAAGACTTGGGACGAGGGCGACATCGCCGAACGCGCAGAATGGCTTGCGGACAAGGCGTTGGAGGTCTGGCGCTAAGCCCTACCTGCGCCCCATCTCGAAGATATCTACACAATCACTTCCTCAGAACCATCGCCCGTCTCGGCATTTTCCTCTACCACCTTGAAAATTGTGACGTTGTCGGGTCCGATGACAATCGTGTCAGCCTCATTGAAGGCGAAGTTTATCGTTTCGAGCTCCTGAAATTAATCCGCAGGCATATCCACGAAGTACACTCCAGGTTTAATTGCTATTGGTTCAGGACGCAGGGCCCTTTGCTAAAACTTTATCCATTGTCTCCCAACTATAGAAGAGCGTCAGGGCCTTTTCGGCAAGCGGGTTATCTCTACGACCTCAATTATTTGTTGTGCAATTAATAGACACCGTTCATGTACTTCGTGAATGCTTCGTTATTTTGTGTACCACGCAGGTCGGGACGATGTCGACCTTGACCCTTGTTTGCTGTATTTGAACCTCACTTTATATTTTGCCTCGATGCCGAGGCGTTTTTCCTTAAACACCGGATCGTCAATGACCCATAGCGCACCGTGTTTGCTTCGCTTATCAATACAGGTGAGGCCCAGAGAGTTCAACTCAGCAAGCAAAGCATCCCCACAACTGTTTCCTTTATGCCATTTAAGTGCTTCTGATTGCAGCGTAAGCGCTTCTGATTGCAGCGCATGTGCAATGCTAGCCCGCTTACCCTTAGGGTACAAAATCCATCCGGAAAGACCAGTGTTCGCGCCGGTGTCCCCAAAGTTGTAAACGCAACTGTAATCAAACGAAGAACAGATGTCCTTTATTGACGCCCGCATTGATAAGTCCCCAAGCACCCAAAAGACGTCCGCCTGCTCGGTTTCATAGAACCGATGCCCTGCCCGTTCGAGTGCGAGCAGAAGCATCTCCTGACGCGAATCCTCAGTTATTGTCTGTCCACGTTGTTCGTCCACCTGCTCGCACTGGCCGCTTGCGTCGTCATTCTCGATCACATCCGAGCAGCCAGCCGCAACAGCAAAGTCATCCGCCTTGGCATGCGCTTCCTTAGCGCCATCATCTTTCGATAGCATATCCGGCTCGCGCGGCGGCTCCTGTTCTTGAAGAGCGGCTGCGATGGCCGAATCTCGAGCAACCGTGGACTCGAGTGTGTTCTCGTCCACTTCGTCATCGAAATTGTCACGAACCGCCTCGAGCACTCGCTCGAGAAGTTCGCTGGTGTCACGGGCAACCGTGGGGAACTGCTGGCCTGGCTTAATGTCGTAAATAGCGAGTTCGGCTACAACTCGATCCATCGTTGCATCCCGATCGCTGTAGAACTCACTACCTCGAATACGGATGAAATCCCATCCCACACGTTCCAGAATCGTCTGTCGCTCCATGTCCGCGATAATTTGCCCCTCGGTTGAATGCCAACGATCGCCGTCGCATTCGATAGCAACGTTGTGATGGTCGCTTTGCACGACAATATCAATGCGGTAGCTTCCGACTTCCTTTTGCTGCTCATATTGATAACCGCGCTTGGAAAGCTCAGTGCACACCTGCAACTCAAAATCGGACTCGGCTTTTTCTTGCGCCTCCTCAATCTGAGTGTCAAACGTATGCGGGTCGAGCATGTACTCAATTAGCTGCCTACGCAGGTCGCCACTCTTTAAATCACGAGCTGGATCAAGCGAATATACAAGCCACATCTGGTCTTTCGCGCGGCTCGCAGCAACGTTGTAACGCTTCTTGTATGCGTCATCCGAGCCCGTCCCCATAAAGCGCAAGGGAGTCTCGGATTCGTTGCTGTCAACCATGCTTAGAATCATGACATCGCGTTCATCGCCCTGGAAACCCGCAGCGTTGCCGCAAATAATCTCATGTTTTTCAAACTCAGCGGGATCCATCTCTTTAAGCAGTTCGTTTCGAATCAAGTCAGCCTGCTCTTCTCCCAGCAAGGACAAAACGCCAAATGTCTTGTTCTCATATTCTGGCTGCTCAAGACAGGCACGGATAATCGCAACTGCGGCTTTGGCCTCTTGCTGGTTAATCTTCGCCTTGCCCGAGCGCATGCCGCTTTTGACGCGAAAGGGAACCAACGCCGGCATCAATCCACCCGCATCGGCGTCTCTCAGCGCTTTGATTTTTCCACCGTACGATAGTCCATTGCTAAAGCCGATGATATCCGGCACGCACCTAAAGTGCTCGGTAAGCATGATGGGCGAAAAGCCCTGCTGGGCAATTTCGTAAAGCGAGTATCTTGCTCGATACAGATGGGCGTTGGGAATTCCCTTTCCCTCGATATATGAAGCAGCCAATCCTTCGGCAGTGGATTCCTTTGCACCGACAGAAAGAGGGCTTACTTGTTTGTCATCACCAACAACAATTACCTTTTTTGCAAGATATGTAATAGCCAGGGCGGTCATGTCAGCCTGACTTGCCTCGTCGATGATTACGATATCAAACAGATTGCTGGCGGGGTCAAAAGAGTCAAGCGCTTGGCCAATCGGCATAATCCATGCCGGCACAGCCCGCTGACATTTCGCCATGAGAGCACGGGCCTTCGAGCGATGCCGCGATGCATTCTTGCCCGTTCCCTTGCCAATTCGCGCGACCGTCTGCTTCCAGCCGTTCAGCGCGACCTTGAGCTCTGTATTGCTCTCAAGGTCCTTGTGAATCTTGAGCCACGCCATCATGCCTGCCAATTTTGCCGTTATGTCACGATAGCGTTTGCCCAGCTCAGAAATTTCCTTCTGGGGATTGGAAGAGTTTGCACGATCGGCATACTCAACGATTGCCTGGCACTGTTTGTATTTCCATGCTCGTTCGATATCCCGCGGAACGCTCGTAGCCCCGTGAACGCCCTCGCGCTCACGAACGGCTTGTGCCCATCCCGGAGCAATTTGCGACAACTGATTCAGTTGCTCATGTCGGCGCTTAACTGCCGCCCTTATTTCGCACAGCCACTGTAGACGATTGTACTGATCGCGGTATGTTTGCACCAAGCCGAGTTCGGGGTCAACCGCTTCGCCGAAATCCCCAGCTGGGCGAAGCTGCACGATGCAGTCGCTCAATGCGACAGCGGTCTCACAGTGCTTGGCCGAAGCGTCTTCGATTCTTTTCAAAACGTCCTCTGCCCATGCCTTAATCGCCCTTATTTTTTTGAGTGCGACACACAACTTAAGGTAATCCGTGAGATCCGTTTCCAGTGCTTGCAAGGTTTTGGCCACGACCTCCTTTTCGGAAATCATGGAAGGGCAGTCAAAGAACGCTTCATGAGAGATACCGTTTGAGTCCAATGCGTCAAACAGCTTGTCAATGCACTCGGCTTTCCACGCAAGGGCCGCCTTAATACCCTCAACATATCGAAATGCCACGTGCTCGGGCTCACTGCTATCCAACTCTGCAAAGCAGCTCACGCCAACGGTTCCCATAAGCGCATCCCATTGAATGGCGCAAGCGTGTCGCTTGTCCATAAGCTCTATGTAATCCAGGATGGCATCGCAGTCCTCGGGCGAAGCCGCCTGTGCCCCGTTGACCGCCACACCATCGGGCAAGTTCTTGACCGAAGAAAGCAACTTTCGCAGGCCCGTTTTAGCTAGGTACTCTTTGTACCCGCTTACAAGCGCGCGCAGTTGTTGATAATCGCCGTTGTCACCAAGCGCAACCTGCCTCGGAAACCACTTGCTTCGATATGACGAAGCCTGCTGTTCAAGCAACTGAACCTCATCGCAGAGACGATACCAGATCGTTTTCTCGCCCTCGCCCCTCAAGGATCTCGCAGCGACCCCTCGCTGCCACTCCTCGCTCAGAGCTCCGTGCATTACGAGGTTCTTCACCGTGCCGAATGCTTCGGACTCATCGTCCAAAACGGGAAGAACAGCCGATCCAATCTCCACCGTTCCCCCATCGTCGCATAGTTCCCAACCGTGGCGACGAATCAGCTCATCCGCCAAAGAACTGGCTTGGTTATATTTCTCAAACTCCTGTGCATAGACGTCTGGCTTAGGGAGCAAAGCCATCCAGTCGACATCCTGTAGACAGATCGCCTCTGCCTCATCTTCTGCAGAGGCAATGCCGTTGCTTTGGTAAAGCTCCTCGACAATCGAAATATCAAGCTGCGCTAACAGCTTCACCTGGCCGGGAATAATGTCGCCCAGCTCTTCCTTATTCTTTGCAACAAATTGTGCGGCATCATGCGGAGTGAGGGTTTCATTCCCCAGATCAAACTGTTTGTTCTCGGCCTCTCGTTCAACAAAGGCGGATTTGCGCGCCTTTGCAAGATCAACCAGTATCTCTTCTCGCTGACAAGATAATTCCTGCACGGATTTATTCAGTTCACTTATCGAATGCTCGCCGAGATGGTTGACGATTGCTTCTACCGAATCACGAGCGTCCTTGCCGTTAGATGCCAGCGAAGACACGCAAAGGCTTCTGAGCTCAGGAGGCATCTTGTCGGCAAGAACCGTCAAAGCCTTTGAGGTATAGCTCGTTACAAGCACCCTTTTGCCTTGTGCCAAAAAGCTGCCCATCAGGTTTGCAATCGTATGGGTTTTACCGGTGCCCGGAGGGCCCTGAACGAGAACGGCGTCATCTTGCTCGATTCGCTTGGCAATCTCTAACTGCGCACGGTTAGCAGGTTTCGCCAATAGAATCTCGTCGTCTTCTCCGTTTGCCTCCGCCAAGCGCCGAGAAACCGTAGACCCGTCCGATAAATCCTCAAGGACCGGAGTGGTTTCATCGTGCGTAAACTCGCCAAGAAGGCCGTTTAAGAACGCAGGGACGCGCTGAGTCTCATCAATCGTTTTTACAATTCTGCCGATAGCGCCCGCGGTTCCATCAGGACGCTGCCTAAAGATTAAATAGAAACCGGGTCGAACGTCTATATCGGCTTCTTGGTCTCGCGCAGCATCAGCGCGGTCAAAATAACGAGACTTGGGCGATAGCTGATTCACGAGCAGTTTGGCTTCACGGGCAATTGCATCACGATCAAGCGGATGCACTTCTTCCTCGTCGAGCCTCTGTTCCGCCTCACTAATCTTGCTCATCGTCAGATTCTGAGACTGAGACAGCAGGTCCTTTTGAATCAACGTGTCGGAATCGACGTCTTCAACGGAAATGATTCCCTTTTCCGCATCGAGCTGAATCCTCATGTTCCGCGTAAAGACTGGGTGATCCACCCTCTTGTCTTCGGAAAGCCGAACGTTCATCGATGCGGCAACAACCTCGAGTTTATCGGGGTCGCTCTTGAGTTTTTCTTTCATTTTAAACAGGCGCTCATACACCCCAGAGGCTTCTGTCGCCTTAGTTTGGTATGTGACCCATTTGTCTCGCTCGCCGCCCCATTCCTCAAGCAGTTGAGCTCTAGCGGGATCGGACATAAATAGATCTTGAGGCGCTTCTTCATTTGCCTCCGCAAGCTCCTCGGGTGGAAACTTGAACCCTATCTGGTTCTTATAGCTTTCCCATCCGCTTGCAATCCACGGCGCGATCTCATCCGGAGGCTGCGGGCACGTTTTGAACTCCGGTTTAGCGACACTCAAAATCGGACCATCGTTATTAGCGGAATCGCGAAATCGCACCTCGATCCATCCGTTATCTGTTGGCAAGCTCTCCAAATCAATGCAGTCCGAAGCGTAATCGCTTACGTTGCGAACGATCTTCATCCTAATCTTGGAGAACTCTTCCAAGTATCCAAAAAGGGCCTCTGCCTTATCTACAACCGATAAGTTATTGAGATCAGAACCCATTTGACACCATCCGCGCAGTCATCTATCTCGGCCAGCACAATATGTTACTAGCTTACGCGGAAAACCTGGCGATATTGGCATTAAATCGACAAGCGTGCGTTTGCATGCCTAGTTATCAGTAGGGCCCTCTAACTCAACGGAATGCATCGCACGCATATGAATCGCTACAATCTCATATCAATATAAAATGGGCTTCGGTTACGAGGACCGACAACGCCCCTACCTCCCCTCCGCCTTCAGCTTCAGCAGCAGGTCACCCAGCTCGGGGCACTTGCTGGAAAGGCGCGTCTCGGCTCGCTCGCCCATCCCCCACCGTTGGCGGACTTCCTGGGCGCGCGGGCTCACGTGGTAGTCCCCGTCCATCACCTGCTTGAGCAGCTTGGCGGTCACGCGTGCATCGGCCAGGGCGCTGTGGGCGTGACCCGTCGACTCGTCGAACTCGATGCCAAACCACATTGCCGCGTCACCCAACGAGACGCGCCCGTGGCTGCCCACGTCCATAATCGAGGTGTAAAACGCCTGCAGGTCGGCCCAGTCCGTAGGAAATGCGGAAAGGTCGATGTGCTTTGCCTGGCACTCGGTCAAAAGCTGTCGACGGTCCGTCCCGCTCCAGCAAACCACCTGGGCGGAGTAGCGACCGATCCAATCACCGAGCCTTTTGATCACTATGTAGAGCGGATCGGCCATCGCGGTGTCCACGGCCGATATCCCTGTGAGCTCGCGGACGGGATACGCAACGCCTTCGGTAAATTCTGTCTGCACAAACTGCGAGAACTCGCCCATAACGTTGCCGTGGTAATCGAGCTTAACGGCGCCGACCTCGATAATCTCATTGCGCAACCCACGGCGCTGGCGCTGCTTTGGCACCGGCGCAAACTCAAAGTCCAGCACGATCTGGCGCGCAAAGTTCGTCGTATCGATAGCCGAGATACCCGGCGTCTTTTCAGCTGACACGGTTATGGCCTTTCCCCGTTGCCTGCCGCTTGCTACATAGGCGGCTACATTGCCGTAAGGATAGGCGCCCGTGCGGACATGAAAGCGCCCAGCGCGGCCACCCGGCACCCTTGCGTAAAGCCGCGCTTTGAGATGGCCACGTCGCTGTTATTATCGAACATATATTCGTATTTATGGCTGCAGTTTGATAGACTGGTTATTGTTGACGGCAGTTCCATGTGCCGGGCAGCGCCCTCCATGCGACGGGAGGTGATGCCCATGACCGATCTGATTGATTTCGTGAAGCTCCTGACCGCTTTGGTCTCGCTCCTTACCGCGCTTATCGGACTTTCCGAGGCACTTAAGCAGCGTACGAAGCAAAAGAAGAGGGGTCGACGCCGTTAAGGCATTGACCCCTTGAACTAAGTAACGGCGCTGCCCAGCTATCACCCTTGGGCTGCCGTCGACTTCATTCTACCCACGGTTGCCAGGTTTAACAAATGAATTTTCAGTCATGAAGGCTCGACGCTCGCTCGACTCGTCCACTATTCCAACCACCACTCCACGTCCACGGAGCACTCGACCTCGATGGGTTCCGGATCCAGCACCGTTTCCCCAAGGCCTCCGGATGCCCCATCGGGAGCGCCCATGGCAGCGCAGTACACCCCACCATAATCCCCCGGCCGGCTGTTATACGAGATGTGCTTGATGCCGCCCAGCTTAGTCCCCGCCGCCGCAGCAAGCGCCTGCGCATTACCGCGAGCGCGCTCGACAGCGCGGGCAATCAGGACGTCCTCCGCCGCGCGCTCATCCGCAAGTTCAAATCGAATGTTCATGTCGGCATGCGATCCGCAGGTGTTGAGCGCCGTCCACACAGCCGCACAGTCAATCGAATCGACAGGCACGGCAACCGTGCCGTACGCATAGTAGTCGTAGCCCACGATGATTGCCCTTTTGCGCGTCGTCTGCGCATAGCAGGTGTACCGGCGACACGTTAACTCGTCATCCAGGCCAAAGGGCGCCAACGCAGCGGCGACCTTGGCGCGATCGGAGTTATAATCGTCCAGGCACGCCTCCTTGGTATCAAAGCGGCCGCCAAAGCCAATGCTAAAGATCACGCGATCGGGCATGACCTTATCCTCGATCCGGGCACCAACGCTCACATAACCGGTCTTATCCGTTGCCATGGCATCCGTCCTTTCCACGAATGACTACGTTGCAGTAAACATAGCCGCCCGTGCGGACATAAATTGCGCTTCGATGCCATTGCGGATTCTGGGATGCGGCTTCCACTTGAGGCCCCTGCCGGAAAACGTATCCCGTTCTGGAGCCGAATTCTGGGACGCAGTTTCCGCTTGGAGGCCCACTAGGAAAGCGCATCCCACTCTGGGGCCAAATTCCGGGACACGGTTTCCGTTTGAAGGGGACTGCGGACAAAAAGTTGGACCGTTGAGGTCCGGAACGGAGTCCGCATGGCATACAGTAGGAGAATGGTGGAGAGGGCCAGGGCGCTTCGCGGCGCCGGGCTCACCGTCATGGAGATAACCGAGATACTCGGCGGGCCCGGCAAGACGTCCGTCTGGCGCTGGATCAGGGACGTGCGCAAGCCCGCGGGAAGGGCCGGTGGAGGAATGGACCTGCCGCGACTCGTCGGGGACGGCCCCGACTACCCCGACATCGACCCGGAGGACAAGGACGCCCTGATCGAGCGGCTCAGGCTCGAGAACGCGGTGCTGAGGGCGGTGCAGGACGTTTTAAAAGCCGAGAGCCTCGACGGGATGTCGAACAGGGAGAAGACCCTGGTGATAGACCGCCTGAGGCCGTGCGGGAAGTGGTCCTTGAGAGAACTCACGAGTTCCTTGGGGATATCAAAGAGCTCCTATGAGTACCAGCGCCGCGCGATCGCGAGGCCCGACCGGCGCGCGCCCCTGCGCGCGCTCGTGCGCAGGATCTTCACCGAGGACGGCGAGGGGGCGCGGGGGTACCGCTTCGTGACGGCGCGCCTGCGCGAGCTCGACGAGCCCGTGCGCGCCTCGGAGAAGGTCGTCCTCCGCATCATGCGCGAGGAGGGCCTGGTCCCCAGGTGGATGAGGAGGAAGAGGAGGCCCTACAGCTCCTATGCGGGCGAGCCGACGCCGGCCCCGCCGAACCTCGTGCGCCGCGACTTCCGCTCGGCCCTGCCGAAC
>NZ_JBQHST010000030.1:0-29318 GCF_052066095.1 Collinsella sp. HCP28S3_B9 | reverse complement strand
TCGAAGAGCCCGATCGCCGCCTTCCTGGCCTCGATGTCGTGCTTCACCCTCAAGTCGACACGCATAAAAAGCCTCCCATTTCTCATGTCCAAGAAATGGGAGGCAGTTCAACGTGCGGCGGGGGTTCTTTCGTCCTGCGGAGTGCGCCTGGGTGTGGGCTCCATAAGGAGCTTGGCCCTAGTGACCCCGCGCAGTTCTGTAGGAAAACCGCGCACCAGGAAGAGGTGCGTGCGCGGTTTTCCGGTTGCCGCTCGCCTGGGGTGGGACGGGGCGTACATTTTTGGGAGTTTTCAGCAGCCGGGTGCGCATGCATACGGGATTTTGGGCGAAAGTCAGGCGCCGTGAGCCGCATCCTGTAGAAAATGAGTGATCCCTGAGGTGTTGAGGGCTCAGAATCAGGGTTTTCAACGCGGTTTTGTGGGCCCGTTCCTGTTCCTTTGGGCTCCAGGATGCTGAAAACTCCAAAATTTGCACGCCGCCCTCTGGGGTACCTGTGGGCAAAAAGCAACCGCCCCGTCGAAGTATGCATTCGACGGGGCGGTTTATGCGGTTTATGCATATACCCGATTAAGGATACGCTGCGGATCTGTTAGAACTTGACGGTCGGTGCCTGGCGGGCAGCTTCGGCGGCCTCGAAGCCCTGGCGCTCCTTAAACTGGAAGATGCCGGCAAAGATAACGGCCGGGAACGTCTGGATGGCGTTGTTGTAGCTGAGCACGCAGTCGTTGTAGCTCTGGCGCGCGTAGCTCACCTTGTTCTCGGTGTCCTCGAGCGTAGCCTGGAGCTGCATAAAGTTGGTGTTCGCCTTAAGGTCGGGGTAGGCCTCGGCCACGGCAAAGAGCTGGCGCAGTGCACCGGTCAGCACGTTGTCGGCTTCCATTTTGGCCTCGGGGGTGGTGGCGCTTACGGCGGTGTTGCGCGCGTTGATCACGGCGGCGAGCGTGTCCTGCTCGTGCTTGGCGTAGCCCTTGACGGTCTCGACCAGGTTGGGGATCAGGTCGTTGCGGCGCTGCAGCTGCGTGTCAATGTTCTGCCAGGCGTTATCGATACGATTGCGCTTGGTAACCATGTTGTTGTAGATGCCAGCGATGGCGCAGACGATCACAACGACAACAACGATACCGATGATGACGGGAAGCATGATGTCTCCGTTTCGAATGGCAGCGGCGTTTTGCGCCGGCCGTTGTTGGTATAACGTATCTAGTATACCCGCAACCTTTGGCGGTGCCGAACTTTCCGGTAAGCGTTTTGTTTCAACCAGGGAGGGGGCGCCAATATCGAACGGTTGGTACAGGTGTAAGATATGCGACAAATTACGGAATGCTGTCTACGCCTTGAGGATGGCGATACGGATGGACCTTCGCATCAAGAAAACCTATCGTGCCCTGTTCGACGCCTTTACCGAGCTTTTGGAAGAGCATCGGTTTGAGGATTTGACGGTTGCCATGCTTTGCGACCGGGCCCTGATTCGCCGCACGACGTTCTATAAGCATTTTCGCGATAAAAACGATTATTTTGCCTTCTATATCGATGAGCTTATGACGGGCTTGCCGCAAAACCAGACCGACGCAGCGGACGCGGAGCCACTTGTGGATGTACAGGCGCTTCGCCATGAGGTCTTTGACGATGCCATGAATATGGTACTGGCGCATGAGCAGCTCATGGATAACCTTTTGGCGAGCAGCATGTCGGGCATGCTGACCGGCATGATTTGCGACCGCATCGCGCATTCCATCCGTGAGCGCGTGATGAGCTCGCTTGCCGAAGACGCCCTGGCGCCCGTTTCGCTCGAGACGACATCGGAATTTATCGCCGGTGGCATTATTCGAGTGTTCACAAATTGGTGGGAATCGGGCCACGATCTTGAGCGTCGACCCGAGATGGCCGACGTGGTCGATGCGCTGTTTGAGCGCACCATGACGCCGGTGAATCACTAAGGTGGCGGAGAGAGGGGGATTCGAACCCCCGGAACGCTCTCGCGCTCAACGGTTTTCAAGACCGCCGCATTCAACCGCTCTGCCATCTCTCCGTGAGTCGTAATGATAGCATCGTTTTGAATTTGCAACAGGGAAGGCGAACGATGACGATCACCGAAATCGACGAGAAGTTCATGCGCGAGGCGCTGGCGGAGGCGCGCGCCGCTGCGACAGTGGGCGAGGTGCCGATTGGTGCTGTGGTGGTGCGTGCGGGCGAGATTGTCGCGAGGGCGCATAATCGCCGTGAGCTCGACCAGGACCCTTCGGCACATGCCGAGTTTTTGGCCCTGTGCGCCGCCGCTCAGACGCTTGGGCGTTGGCGTCTTTCCGATTGTACGGTCTACGTGACGCTCGAACCCTGCTGCATGTGTGCGGGGCTTATGGTTAACGCGCGCGTGGGGCGTTGCGTGTATGGCGCGGCCGATGCCAAGGCGGGCGCGGTGGGCTCGCTGTATGACCTCAATGCCGATTCGCGCCTGAACCATCGGTTTAATGTGACCGCCGGCGTGCTGGCAGACGAGTGTCGTGAGGTGTTGAGCGGCTATTTTAGTGGGCTGCGTGACACCGATGGTGCTGTCTGCGGTTGTGGGGCCGATCTTGAGGCGCATGCCGCTCATGCCAAGGCACTCACGTGTGCCGAAGATATTGCCGTTGAGGCGGTCGATTTTGGTGTCGCGTGCCGCCGGCCCCGCCGTGTGCTGCTGGCGATCGACTCCTTTAAGGGCAGCGTTTCGAGTGCACAGGCGGAGGCGGCCGTTGCCGAAGGCGTGTGCCAGGTGTGGCCCGATGCCGATGTGTGCACATTGCCGCTGGCAGATGGTGGCGAGGGAACGCTCGATGCCGTCGCCGCGCGCGGCGGCGAGCTTTTGACCTGCGAGGTTGCAGGGCCCTTGGGCGATCGCGTGTCTGCCCGGATGCTGGTGGACGGCGAGCACGAGTCGGCTGTAGTTGAGATGGCCGAGGCGGCGGGTATTGGGTATTCGCCCTGCACGGAATCGGCGGCGATCGCGGCTTCGACCTATGGCGTGGGCGAGCTCATGCTTCGCGCGGTCCGTGCTGGGGCAAAGACTATCTATATTGGCTTGGGCGGCAGCGCTACCAACGATGGCGGCGCCGGTATGCTGCAGGCGCTGGGCGCGCGTGTGGTCGATGATCAGGGCTGCAATATCGCCCCCGGTCTTGCGGGTCTCGAACACGTGGTGAGTATCGATTTGGCGCCAGCGCTTCGGGCGCTGAATGGCGTGCGTATCGTGGTGCTTTCCGATGTTGAGAATCCGCTCGTGGGGCGCCGAGGCGCCCTGACGGTGTTTGGCGGGCAGAAGGGTCTGCCGACGGGGGATGCCGAGGACCTGGGCAAATACGACGGATGGATGGTCGGCTACGGTCGTCTACTCGATGCGGCGATTTTCGAGATGCGAGCCCAGAAGCTTCTGCGCGCGCCCGAGGGTGCACGGTCATTTGGATCGGTGCTTGGTGTGCCCGGTGCCGGTGCTGCCGGCGGCTTGGGTGCCGCGCTGCTGGCGCTCGGTGCGGAGCTGCGCTCGGGCGTGGAGACGGTGCTCGATTTGATTGGGTTTGACGAGTGCGTGCGCGATGCCGACCTGGTCATAACGGGCGAGGGCAATATGGACGAGCAATCCGCCGCCGGTAAGGCGCCGGTGGGCGTGGCCCGTCGTGCGAAGCGATATAGCAAGCCGGTGGTCGCCGTCGTGGGCGGTCGTGCCGACAACCTGGATGCGGTGTATGGACAGGGTATCGACTTGGTTCTGCCGGTCTGCCGCAGACCCATGCCCCTTGACCAAGCGCTCGACCCCCAGGAAGCCACAACCAACCTCATCTGTGCCGGCGAGGCAGCCGCTCGAGCCTACGACCTCGGCCGTATTTAAGTTTATCCAAGCAAGTCTCAATAAGTTGCGGTGGAATAGTTCCTGTTTTTGGCCTTGGCCGTAAAACAGGAACTATTCCACCGCAACTCAAAAGTAGTCTTTTTGGCCCCGTCCCAAATTAGCTACCTTGCCCCATCGGGCAGGAGCGGGTAAGATATACCGAGCGCCAAGCGCGCTCGATGGGTTCGGATGACGACATGTTCCGAATCTGGTCAGGTCCGGAAGGAAGCAGCCATAAGGAGCCTCTGTCGGGCATCCGAATCCATCGAGCGCACGGGCGCTTTTTGGTGCCGCGATGCGGTCCCGGTGCCGGCGGGCTGTTTGGTGTCTCGCTGGTCCTCGGCTTTGCCTGCGGGATCGCTCGACTACCAAACAGCCCGCCGGCACCGGGACCACTTCGTCCAAAAATCACCCGTAGAGGGCGCATTTATCTGAAGAATTGAATCCCGTGTCTTGCGGCGCTCGCTGGCGTTCCCAAAACATCGGCTGCTACATGCCTTGGGCGCTAGTGACCGTCGCCCTTACATCTGTAACGAGTTGCTTACGCATCTCCAGGGCGCTCCGTACTATCATGAATCAGATTGAAGAGAGATGATGACAGGGAGCGCCTTCTATGATTGAGCTGCTCAGGCGTTTTGGTGGTAAGTTTCTCCGGTATATGGTGATTGGCCCTGCGTGTAAGTTGATCGAAGTGATTTTTGACCTGCTTACGCCGCTGGTGATTGCCCAGATGATCGATAAGGGTATTGGCGCACGCGATGTCAACGCCGTCGTCCACTACGGTATGGTGCTCGCCGCCATGGCTGTGATCGGCATCTCGTTTACGCTTGTTTGCCAAAAGATGGCGGCGCTCACCTCGCAGGGCATGGGCACCGACATCCGCGGCGCACTCTACCAGCACATCAATAAGCTGAGCTATGCCGAACTCGATCGCTTTGGCACGCCGTCGCTCATCACGCGCATCACCAACGATGTCAACCAGGTGCAGCTCGCCGTGGCGCTGGGCGTGCGCATGCTCATCCGCTGGCCCTTCCTGGCGGTGGGCTCCATGTGCGCGGCCCTTGCCATCGACCTTAAGCTCGGCGTGATCTTTTTGGTTTGCACGCCCGCCATCGGCTTGGTGTTTTGGTTTGTCATGGCGCGCTGCATTCCGTACTACAAGCAGCTGCAGGCAAAGCTCGACCGCATCGCGCTTGTCTGCCGCGAGGGCCTTTCGGGCGCCCGCGTGGTCCGCTCCTTTGTACGCGAAGATCACGAGCGTGAGCGCTTTGCCCAAGCCGCCGACGACCAGGCCCATACCGCCATCGCGGTAGGCAAGCTCTCGTCGATCCTTAACCCCGTAACGTTTTTGGTGATGAACCTGGGCGTGTGCGCCATCCTGTGGGTGGGCGGCATCCAGGTCAACGTGGGCGAGCTTACGCAGGGCCAGGTTATGGCGTTCGTCAACTACATGACGCAGACGCTCACCTCCATCGTGTACGTCGCCAACCTGGTCGTAGTCTTTACCAAGGCGAGCGCCAGCGCGTCGCGCATCAACGAGGTGTTCAATTGTGAGCCGAGCATCACCGACGAGGGCAACCAGCCGGTCGCGCTGCCCAAGCCGAGCGAACTGGCGGGTGGCGCTGTTCCGGTTCCCGCACTGAGCTTTGACCATGCGAGCTTTTCGTTTGGCGCGGGCGCTGCCAACGCCGTCAACGATGTGACCCTGGAGCTGCCGGCGGGCAAAACGCTCGGCATTATCGGCGGCACGGGCAGCGGCAAGTCCACACTCGTCTCGCTTATCCCACGCCTGTACGATGCGAGCACCGGCAGCGTGAGCGTGATGGGTGCCGACGTGCGAACCTGGCCGCTCGACCAGCTGCGCCGTGTGGTTGCAACCGTTCCGCAACGTGCATCGCTGGTGAGCGGCACTATCCGCAGCAACCTGACCTGGCGCGACGAGGCGGCAACCGACGAGGAGCTTTGGGCGGCGCTCGATATGGCGCAGGCCAGCGAGTTTGTGCGCAACAAGCCGCGGGGCCTCGATGCCCCGGTCGAGGCGGGCGGCAAGAACTTTAGCGGTGGCCAGCGCCAGCGCCTGACCATCGCACGTGCCTTAGTGGGCTCGCCTCAGATATTGATCATGGATGACTCCGCTTCGGCGCTCGACTTTAAGACCGACGCGGCGCTTCGTCATGCCATTCGCGAGCGCAGCGTGCGCGGTGCCGCCGAGGGCGGGCTGCCGCTGACGACCATCATCGTGAGTCAGCGCGTCTCGACCGTGCGCGACGCCGACGTGATTTGCGTACTCGACCACGGCTCGGTCGCGGGCTTGGGCACGCACGATGAGCTGTATGCAAGCTGCCAGCTCTACCGCGAGATTTGCCAGTCGCAGCTTCGCCGCGAGGAGCTCGAGGGTCAGCAGGGGAGTACGGCGCCCACGCCCGCTCCAAGCCCCGCGTCCGCCCCAGGCGCCTCGACCGCCCCCGCATCCGTCTGCGCAAAGGAGGGCTGCTAAATGAATCCCTACACTTCCTCCGGTTCGGTCGCCACGATGACGGCCAACGTGTCCGGCAACGATAACCTCAGTGACTTGGGTGACGGCCCGCGTCAGCCCGGCGATCCCGAGCGCTATCCCGTGGGCGCGGTAACTCGCCGCCTGCTGGGCTATGTTCGTCCGCACCGCATTTCGTTTGTAGCGTCGTTTGTGAGTGCCGCCGCTTCGGTGATCTTGCAGCTCTACACGCCCATCCTCGTCGGCGAGGGCATCGACCTGATCGTCGCCGCCGGGCAGGTGGACTTCGATGCGCTGCTGCCGCTTGTCACCAAGCTCGCGATTGTCGTCGTAGGTGCTGCGGCTTTCCAGTGGCTGCAGGGCTACTGCGTCAACCGCCTGTCCTACGAGACGGTGCGCGACATGCGCGTGGAGGCGAGCGACAAGCTCAGCCGCATGCCGCTCAGCTTTATCGACAGCCATGCCCACGGCGACCTTATGGGCCGCGTGGTTAACGACGTCGATCAGGTGGGCGATGGCCTGCTGCAGGGCTTTACCCAGCTTTTCACCGGCGTTATCACCATCGTGGGCACGCTCGCGTTTATGCTCTCCATCAACCTGACCATGACGCTCGTGGTGGTGCTCGTCACGCCGCTTTCCATTTTTGCAGCCGGTGCTATTGCCAAGCTCTCCAACAAAAGCTTTACGGCACAGCAGCGCATCCAAGGCCAGCTCGGTGGTCATATCGAGGAGTACGTGGGCGAGCAGAAGCTTGTCGACGCTTTTGCCTATGGCTCCAACGCGCAAGCGAGCTTCGATGCCCTCAATGCCGAGCTCTACACCGCGGGCGAGCGCGCGCAGTTTATGGGTTCGCTCTCCAACCCCGGCACGCGCTTTATCAATAACATCATCTATGCCGTGGTCGCTGTGATCGGCTGCGCGGGCGTGATCATGGGCGTGCCGGCGGCGCTTACGGTGGGCGGCGTGCAGATCTTTCTGTCCTATGCTAACCAGTACACCAAGCCGTTCAACGAGGTCACCAACGTCATTACGCAGATCCAGGCGGCGTATGCCTCGGCGCGCCGCATGTTTGCGCTGCTCGATGCGCGCGAGCAGGAGCCCGACGCGTCGGACGCTATAGAGCTTGCCGCACCGCAGGGCGAGGTCGCCTTTGAGCATGTGGACTTTAGCTACGTGTCCGACCGCAAGCTGCTGCAGGATATCTGCATCGAGGCCAAGCCCGGCATGCGCTTTGCCCTGGTCGGCCCTACGGGCTGTGGCAAGACAACGCTCATCAATTTGCTGCTGCGTTTCTATGATATCGATGCCGGCCGCATTGCGGTCGATGGCCGTTCCTCGCGTGACTACACGCGCGCAAGCCTGCGCCGTGCCTTTGGCATGGTGTTGCAGGATACGTGGCTGTTCGAGGGCACGGTGGCAGATAACATAGCCTACGGCTGTCCCGATGCCACGCGCGAGCAGGTTATCGAAGCTGCCAAGCGCGCGCATGCGCACAAGTTTATCGTGCAGCTGCCGCAGGGCTACAACACGGTGATTGGTGAGGACGGCGGCACGTTTAGCCAGGGTCAAAAACAGCTGCTGTGCATCGCGCGCGTCATGCTCACCGACCCGGCGATCTTGCTGCTGGACGAGGCGACCTCGAGCATCGATACCCGCACCGAGCTGCAGGTGCAGGCGGCATTCGACGAGCTCATGGCCGGTCGCACAAGCTTTGTGGTGGCGCACCGCCTGAGCACCATTCGCAACGCCGACTGCATTCTGGTGATGCGCGACGGCGAGATTATCGAGCGCGGCACACACGACGAGCTGCTGGCGGCAGACGGCTTCTATGCCGATCTTTACCGCAGCCAGTTTGCCCAGTAGGGGCCACCGATTAGCGGCCGGTGGTTTACATCTGTCACGTTGGTACTAAGATATTCATCTAATAAATTGCATTAGTGGCTTTAGTTTTGGGGGAAACGAGGCAACGTGACTATGACGTGCTCTTTGGTGGTTAACAGCAAGAGCGGTAATACCAGGATGGTTTCGGGCGCGATCAAGCGCGCTCTGCAGGCTGCGGGTGTTGAGTTTGTCCATGCCGCGGCGTTGAGCGACGATGCGGATGCAGATCAGGTTGCGCTCGAGGCGCAGGGCGCCTGTGCGGCCGACACGGTGCTCGTCGGTTTTTGGTGTGACAAGGGCGCGTGCACGCCTTCGGTCGCGGCGTTGCTCTCCACCTTGCACGGCAAGCGCGTCTTTTTGTTTGGCACCTGCGGTTTTGGCGCCGACCAGAGCTATTATCAGCAGATTATCGATCGCGTGACCTCCAATTTGGCCAATGATGCCGAGCTTGTAGGTTGGGCGATGTGCCAGGGCAAGATGGGCCCTGCGGTCAAGCAGCGCTACGAGGCCATGCTCGAGCAAGATCCCGACAACGCCCGCGCTAAGATGCTGCTCGACAACTGGGTTGCCGCGAAGGACCATCCGACCAAGGAAGATCTGGACAACATGGCGGCAGCCGCCAAGAAGGCCGTGCTGGGCGAGTAGGTCTATCGCTGCCGCGCGTGCGAAATAATACAGAAGCGAAAGCCTCGAAATCCTCGAGGCTTTTTCTTGACACTCGCGGGAGCAACCGTGGCAAGCGTGTGGGGCGACATTTTCCATCACCCCGATGACGAGGCCGTCCTGGAAGACACGCTCTCCTGCATCCGCTGGATGTATTGAGCGTGGGACGGGCTTTCCAGATGGGCAGGGTTTCGGAAAGTGCGTCCCGGAATCGGCGCTCAGACTGGGATACACTTTCCGCTTTACGCCTTGTCCGGAAACTGTGTCCCGGAATTAAGGCTTGGAATGGGATGCACTTTCCGGTTGAGAGCCTTAGCGGAAAGTGCGACCCGGAATTTACTCTTGAAGTGGGATGCGCTTTCCCAACAGGCCCTCAAGCGGAAACTGCATCCCACTCCGGACGTGAATTCTGGGACACAGTTTCCGCGATTCGCATGACAGGCCACGCTTCTACCATGAGGTGAGCGCAGTTTCTTTATCAGCCCACTCAACCCGCAACGGGTGAGGGGCGGCGGCAGGCGAAGGCACGGGAAAGGTCTGTCGCGAGTTCCGCACGCAAAGGGGGCCACTTAATGTGGCCCCCGTCTTGCGCAGGACTGTTTGAGCAGCAGACCTTTCCCGTACCTCCGCCTGCCGCCGATTCGGGCCCCCGACCCCGTTACTTGATCCCCGCTACTTGATCTTGGTCGTACCCGGTGCCAGGTTGGGGTCGGTCTCGTTGGCCTCGGTCTGGAGGTGCTCGGTGTACACGTTCTTACCGTCGCGGAACATCTCGTAGTACTGCATCTTGGCGTAATCCTCGCGCGCCTTGGTGGCCGCCGCGGCGACGGCGTCTTCGCCGGTGACATTGGAGGAGAGCGCCCAGCGCAGGCTAGCGTCCTCGTAGCCCACCGAGTTGATGGCGGGCAGCGACTTGCGCAGCGTCATGTGCGCTTTCTGGTAGTCGGTCAGTGGTGCGCCGATCAGCTGCATCAGCTGGGTGGACAGGTAGTTGATGGACAGATCGTCGACCTCGCTCGTCTGGTCGCAGCCGGCAACGTCGTAGTTGGCCCAGATGATGTAGTCGGTCTGCCACAGGCGCTCCTGATGCGTAGCGTCGTCCTCGCCGGTAAACCACTTATCGTTGAACTTGGACGGGAAGAACGGCTGGTGGTCGCCCCAGAACACCACGACCACCTTGCGGTCGAGATTGCGCAGGGCATTGAGGAAGTAGCGCAGCGCCTGGTCGGACTGCTCGATGCACGAGACGTACTCGTCGACATCGGAGAGTGTGCCGTCCTCGATGGTCTTGGCGTCCAGATCGGTCGTGTCGATGTTCAGGTGCATCTGCTTATCTGCCGGCAGCAGGCCCGTATCGTAGCCCGAGTGGTTCTGCATGGTCACGTCAAAGATGAACTGCGGGTCGGCGTTCTGGTTGAGCAGCTCAAGGATTTTGTCGTAGGTTGCCTGGTCGGTCACCATGCCGCGCAAGGTGTCGGCTCCCTGGAAGTCGTTGATAGACAGGAACTGGTCAAAGCCAAAGTCCTTATAGACGTTCTCACGGTTCCAGTTGGTTGCGTGGTTGGGGTGCATGGCCGTTGTGGAATATCCGAGCGACTTGAACTGCTCTGCCAGGTTTCCGGTCGTTTCCATGTTGTAGATGGTGTAGGGGTACACGCCCGAGCCCAGGTTGGCCATGGAGTTGCCGGTCATAAACTCAAACTCGGTATTGGCGGTGCCGCCGCCGTAGGCACTCACGTAGAGCTTGCCGCGGCTGAGGCAGTCGGACAGGTTCTTAAAGTACTGCGGGCCCTCGTAGCCGGCGTGCATCTCCTGATAGATCGAAAGATCCGAGAAGGTCTCGTTCATAATGGCGATGACCGTGGGCTTCTCGCTATCGAACTGCTCTTGGGCGGCGGTACGGGCGTCGCTTGTGGCGGCATCGGACTTGTCATAGGCCTTGGCATACTTTTTGAGCGTTGCCTTGGCGTCGTCGGCGGAGTAGTTGGCGGGTTTGGGCGGCTTGATGGACTGTGCCGCACTAATAAAGGCAGGCAGATAGCCCTCGCGCCAGTAGCTCTCGAGCGGGCGCCAGGTGTAGACGGTGATGCCGAGGGTGTTGTAGTAGTCGATAAGCGTGACATGCGCGGTCACGCCGCCCAGGCACAGCACCGCCACGAGCAGGTTGGTGAGCAGCATGCGCTTGGCGTTGGCGGCACCCTTCTGACGGTGCGGTGCTACCAGGCCGGCGTACTCGCATAGCAGCATGGCGATGGCGGTAAAGCCCATGGACAGCACGCAGAACAGCGAGATCGAGTAGGTGTAGCCGTTGCCGGCGACCGCGGCGGCGGTGGAGATGGCCGAAAGGTCGCCCGGCTGGATGGGCATGGATTTAAACGTGATGACGAAGAACTCGGCAATGCCCAGGATAAAGAGGGCGAAGGCCAGGGCGGCGGGAGCTGCGCCGCGGCGCTGGAACAGGAAGAACAGGCCGACCATGAGCGTGGTGATGATGGCCCACTCGAGCAGTATGCACAGGGGGTAGACCCAGGTAAAGTCGTGGTTGGACGAGACCTCCATGCCCAGCAGCGCAAAGACGCCGGCGAGCAGCAGGCACAGCACGGCGGCGACGAGCGGTTTGCCCACAAAGGCGCCGCGCAGACGGGCGAGCTTGCCGGTGGGGGCGGGGGCGTCGGGCGCGGCGAACGCAAAGACGCGCGGGGCGATGCGGTCGCGTGCGATGCTGGCCCAGGCGCATCCGGTGAGGATGGCGTTGGTCAGGATGAGCATCACAAAGGCGAGCGGCTCGTTTTGGGCGACGAGGCTCATGGCGCCCCAAATGGTCAAAAAGAGCTGGAACAGGCCGAAGGCGACGCTCCAGGCAAGAGCGCCCTTGGCAACGGTGCCCGACTGCGCGCGAATGGCTTTGGCCTCGCGCAAGACAAGGAAGACGGTCGCCGCAAGACCGACGAGCGAGATGGCGGCTGCGAACATGCTGAGACTCCTCACAAACTTAAAACTACGAAAGCGGGGGTTTACCCGATTGTTACCAAGATATGCGCTGCGATTGGTGGCTGCGCACAACAACCAGCCATATTAGCGCGCATGTGTGGCGGTGTGGCACAATGTAGTGGCGACCTGCGCGATAATGGACGGGAATTACACGGAAACGTAAAGGCTTCTTAAAGAAATGGCGAGGTTAAGGCGATGAACGAGCAGGTTTGTATGACGAGTGCGGGCGACGTGGGCGCTGGCATGGGCGCGGGCGGCTATCCGGTCGAGACCACGGGCAACGCGGTGCTGGACGTTTTGGAGCACCGTTCGTCCACGCGCGCCTTTGCGCGCGATGACAACGACCGTCCCGTAGCGGTGACCGACGAGCAGCGGGCGGCGATTCTGCATGCGGCGAGCCGCGCGCCGTCGGCAGGCGCCATGATGATGTATTCCATCGTGAGTATCCGCGAGCAGACAACGCTCGATCGCCTGGCCGACCTGTGCGACCACCAGCCCATGATCGCCAAGGCGCCCTGGGCACTTATATTTGTGGTCGACTATGCCAAGTGGATCGATCTGTTTGAGCACGTGGGTTGCTTTGAGCCCGAGTTTGTCGAGCGCACGGGCAAGGCGCCCCGCCGCGCGCCGGGTTTAGGCGACTTTGCCATCGCGGCGCAGGATGCCGTGATCGCTGCCCAAAACGCCGTGGTCGCCGCCGAGGCCCTGGGGCTGGGGAGCTGCTATATCGGCGATGTCGTCGAGAACGCCGAGGAAGTTGCTGCGCTGCTGGACTTGCCGCCCTATACCATGCCGCTGTCGATGCTCATCATCGGCACGCCCCGCAAGGAGCGCCCGGCGATTGCGCATCCCGTGGTGAACCTGGTGCACGAGGAGCGCTATCGCCGCGCCGATGCCGCGACCATGGATGCGCAGGTGGCCGAGATGGACGCGATGTTCCGTCCGCATGCCCGCGAGGTGGGGGAGCGCGTCGTGGATATCTACACCCGCAAGCACACGAGCCCCTTTATGGCCGAGATGAGCCGATCCATGGAGTGGTGGTTCAAAAACTGGCTCGGAAAATGACGAATGTGACAAAGGGACAGTCCCTTTGTCACATTCCATATCGCCGCGGTGGCCTAAAGGCCGTATAAATGTTTATCTAGCTGGGAAAACAGTGCATTAAAACATGGGACGATTATCTATAATCCCCTCGAACGTTAAAGTTGGGAGGAAACCGGCTTATGGAACAAAAGGCCAAGGAGGCAGCCTCGCACGCTGCGATTCCTGTGAGCATCTCGGCGATGCTCGTCACGCTGGGCGTGGTGTATGGCGATATCGGCACCAGCCCCATGTATGTAACCAAGGCGCTCGTTGCCGGCAACGGCGGCATCGGAAGCGTCACGGAGGAGTTCGTGCTCGGCGCACTCTCCCTTGTCGTGTGGACGGTCACGCTGCTGACGACCGTCAAGTACGTGCTCATCTCGCTGCGCGCCGACAACCATGGCGAGGGCGGTATCTTTGCTCTGTACAGCTTGGTTAAGCGCTGCGGCAAGTGGCTCATCATCCCCGCCATGCTGGGCGGCGCGGCACTGCTCGCCGATGGCATCCTCACGCCTGCCGTTACCGTGACTACGGCTATCGAAGGCCTGCGCACCATTCCGGCAGTCCATGCCGTGCTGGGCGACGATCAGGCCCGCGTCGTGGCCATCACGCTTGCTATCATCATTGCGCTCTTCTTGGTGCAGCGCATCGGCACGGCCAAGATCGGCCACGCCTTTGGCCCCATCATGACGCTGTGGTTCCTGTTCCTGGGCGGCACGGGTCTGTTCTTTGTCTTCCAGCACCCCGCCGTGCTACTGTGCCTCAACCCGGTGCGCGGCATCGCCTTTTTGTTGAGCCCCAACAACCATGCGGGCATCATGATTCTGGGCAGCTGCTTCCTCGCCACCACCGGCGCCGAGGCGCTCTACTCCGACATGGGCCACGTGGGCCGCGGCAACATCTACGCAACCTGGCCGTTCGTTAAGTGCTGCTTGCTGCTGTCCTACATGGGCCAGGGCGCGTGGCTTATCAACAACGCCGGCAACCCGGAGCTCATGGGTATCGCCGACCTCAACCCCTTCTACCAGATGCTTACCCCGGGCCTGCGTCCCTTTGCCGTCGGCCTTTCCACCGTCGCGGCCATCATTGCCTCGCAGGCGCTCATCACCGGCGCTTTCTCGCTGGTGTCCGAGGCCAGCCGCCTGGACCTCATGCCGCACATGCAGGTCTTCTATCCTGCCGAGACCAAGGGCCAGCTCTATATTCCCATGGTCAACAATGTCATGCTTGTGGGCTGCGTCATCGTGGTGCTGCTGTTCCAGAGCTCGGCGCACATGGAGGCCGCCTACGGCCTGGCGATCACCCTGACCATGATGTGCACGACGCTGCTGCTCTTCTTCTACTTGCATGTTGATCGCGGCCTTAAGGTCGTCCCGTATATCTTCGTTGTGTTCTTCCTTATGCTCGAGGGCTTCTTCTTTGTGAGTTCGCTCACCAAATTTTTCCACGGTGGCTATTTCACTATTCTTATGGCCATGCTCATCATGGGCGTTATGCTGTGCTGGTACAACGGCACGGCGGTCGAGCGGCGTCAGTTTACGCTGCTGCCGCTGCGCAGCTATCTGCCGCAGCTCAAGCGCCTGCGCGACGACGATCGCTATGAGCTTATGAGCGACAACATCGTGTACCTGACCAAGGACACCAATACCGACTACATCGACCGCGATATCGTCTACTCGATTCTGGACAAGCATCCCAAGCGCGCCCGCGCCTGGTGGTTCGTGAACGTCGAGACCATGGACGAACCGCATACCTTTGCCTATTCGGTCGAGACGTTTGGCACCGACTATGTTTTCCGCGTGCATCTGTACCTGGGCTACAAGGTTAACCAGCGCGTGAACGCCTACTTGCGCCAGGTTGTTCAGGATCTGGCCGCCACTGGCGAGCTGCCGCCGCAGATGCATGACTACTCGGTCTACAAGGATCCGGGCAACATCGGCACGTTTAAGTTCGTCATGATCCGCAAGCTCCTGGCGCCCGAGAGTGACGTGGAGCCGAGCGAGCGCACGGCCATCACGCTCAAGTACATCATCCGCCGCTTTGCCGGTACGCCGGCGCGCTGGTATGGCCTGGAGAACTCCAACGTGAGCTTTGAGTATGTGCCGCTGTTCACCAAGTTCAAGGCTGTGAACAAGATGCAGCGCCTGGCCCCCAACGAGCGCCCGTAGTCGCCGACAGGTTACATGGAGTTGGCCTTCGATGGACAGGAGTGTGCGCACTGCTCGCGCACGTGCTGTTTGTCTAACGACCGCAGACTGCAAAGGCTATACACTTGGAACCACCACAAGGGAAACCACCACAAAGGTGCTGTCCCCTCTGTGGTGGTTTTTGTTTTTAAGAGAGGGGCGGGGTGCCGATGGACGTCCGTGCGGACGGCGATATTGCCGATAGCTTTTGGTGGCGGCGCACAACGCTGACACGTCGCAGCCCTCTGTATGACGCCTGCGTATCGGCGGGGCTGCTGGTCGCGGCGACGATTGTGGGTGCGCTGCTCGACCATCCTGGTCTCGCGCCGAGCATCATGATCGTCTATGTGTTCGCCGTGCAGCTGTGCGCATTCTTTACCTGGAGCCGCCTGTATTGCTTGCTGAGCTCGGCTGCCGCCGTAGCGCTCTACAACTTCTTGTTTGTCGACCCGCGCTGCTCGCTATCGTTTATCGACCGCGTCTATCCCGGCATGTTCTTCATCATGTTTGTGGTCTCGCTTGTGTCGAGCTCGATTGCGTTGGCCCTGCGCCGCGCCTTGGCACAGGCTGCCGCCAGCGACCGTCGCACGCATATGGTGCTCGAGACCAACCGCATGCTGCAGCGGTGTTCCGATCAGCAGCAGATTGTGCATGCCATGGCAACGCAGCTGGCGCGTCTTTCGGGCTGTCCGGTCGTGTGGTACAGCGCCGACGCCGAAGATGATGACTTGCTGCCGCGTGCGACGTACACGGCCGTGGGTGACGCCGCGCCGGTGCACCAGCTGACGCCCCAGATGCCGCCGCGGCTCTCGGCGTCCGCCTATGTGGGAACGCCACTCGATGCCACCTATGGCGGCTCGGCGTTTTATGGCATCTACCTGACGGTTTGCACGGGCGACGGCTTCGTGCGCTCGGGCGACCCCGCCTCGGTGGTGGGCGTGCTGGCTATCGTTGCCGAGCCCGACATGCTGACGCACGAGGAACGGACACTTGCCGACGCCATCGTGAGCGAAGGCGAGCTGGCACTCGATCGCGCCCGCGCCATGGAGGCCCGCGAGGAGGCGGCGGTGCTCGCCAAAAACGAACAGCTGCGCGCCAATCTGCTGCGCTCCATCTCGCACGATCTGCGCACACCGCTTACCAGCATTTCGGGCAATGCCGACGTGCTACTCGACCAGGGTTCGACCGGCACGGCCGTGCTCGATAGCCAGACGCGCCGCAGCATGCTCCTTTCCATTCGTTCGGATGCGCAATGGCTCAACGCCACCGTCGAGAATTTGCTCGCCATCACAAAGCTCGAGGGCGGCGGCATGCATCTGTCGACCACGCTCGAGCTCATGGACGATATCGTCGAGGAGGCGCTGCGCCACGTGAATCCGGCTGTACGCGAGCACGATCTTAAGGTGGTGCCGTGCGACGAGCCGGCGCTCGTCAACGTCGATGCGCGCCTGATGGTGCAGCTGGTGGTGAACCTGGTGAACAACGCTATTGCCTATACGCCGTCGGGCTCGCATATCGTGATCTCGATTATGGCGAACGATGGACAGGTGGCATGTTCCGTCGCCGATGACGGTCCCGGTATTGCGCCCGAGGAGCAGGGCCGGATCTTTGAATCGTTCTACACTGTCAACCATGGCTTGGCTGATAGCCATCGTAGCGTGGGCTTGGGACTTTCGCTCTGCCGATCCATTATGTTGGCGCATGGCGGTAGCATAGAGGTTGCCGCGGCGGACCCGCACGGCTCGGTCTTTACGATTGGGCTTCCCGCCGCCGACGTTTCGTTTGATAAGGAGTAACGCTGTGTCGAACTCTGCCATGAAACCGCTCATCTTGGTCGTTGAGGACGACCCCGCCGTCCGCAACCTTATCGTTGCCGCGCTCGAGGCGCACGGCTTGCGCCATATGGCCGTGGAGACCGCCCATGCCGCCATCGCCGCCGCCTCATCGCAGGCACCGAGTATTGTGCTGCTCGATCTGGGCCTGCCCGATATGGACGGCGTCAAGGTGGTGGAGTCGGTGCGCGCATGGTCGGGCATGCCGATCATTGTGGTCTCGGCGCGCAGCGAGGATGCGGACAAGATTCGCGCACTCGATGCCGGTGCCGACGACTACCTGACCAAGCCGTTTTCGGTCGATGAGCTGCTCGCGCGCATTCGCACGACGCTCAGGCGCCTTTCGTATGCGCAAACGGGCGGCGTTGCCTCCGAGGGCTCGTTCGATACCGGTGAGCTGCATATCGATTTTGATGCCGGCATCGCCACGATGGATGGCGAGGAGCTGCATCTGACGCCGATCGAGTACAAGCTCTTGTGCCTGCTGGCGCACAACGCCGACAAGGTGCTGACGCACCAGTTTATCCTGCACGAGATTTGGGGCACGGCAACTAAGAGCGACCTGGCGAGCCTTCGTGTCTTTATGGGCACGTTGCGTAAGAAGATCGAGTCCGATCCGGCGCATCCGCGCTATATCCAGACGCACGTGGGTATCGGCTATCGCCTGGTCACCCAAGGCTAGATCGCCAACCACCATCCCAATATGAGTTGCGGTGAAATACGGTCTAAATTTGCCTAATTCCAGGCAAAACAGTCCGTATTCCACCGCAACTTGGTTTATCTGCCCTTGGGCTTGCTGGCGTAGAACTTCTTCTTTTTGGGCTTGCCGGCGCAGGCAGGCTTGCCGTCGCCGCGCGACTCTCGGTCTCCGGCCTGCGCGTGCGCGGGCGCCGTTGCGCGGGGCTTGCGGGCCTCGGGGTTGCGCAGCTCTTCGGTTCGCTCTGCAATCTCCTCGGCGCTAAAGCCGACTTCGGCCATGGCGTCCTCGATGGGCAGGCGGCGCACGATATAGCAATGGTGCACCTTCTGGTTGCGCGCAAAGTCCTCGGGGATGGTCTGCGCCGTAATGTCCTCTAGCACGACGCCCGCGCGCGCGAGCTTGCGCGTCTCGGGGCGGAAGCCGCGCAGGTTGCAGCTAAAGATGGCGTGGCCGCCCTGTGCGAGCAGGCGCGATACGCCGGCCAAAAGCTCAACATGGTCGCGCTGGACGTCCCAGGTGCGGCGGCCCATCTTTGATGAGTTCGAAAACGTGGGCGGATCGACAAAAATCAGGTCCCAGCGGTTGCGCGTCTGGCGCTGGACGCGAATCCAGGCAAGCACGTCGTCGCGCACAAAATGATGCTGCGGACCAACAAAGCCGTTCTGGCGCATATTGCGCTCGGCCCAGTCCAGGTAGGTGTTGGAGAGGTCGACCGTCACAGTTTCCTCGACGCCGCCGTCTGCCGCATAGCAGGTAGCGGTGCCGGTATAGGCGAACAGGTTGAGAAAGCGCCGCGCCTGCTTGGCGTGCTCGCGCACCAGGTTGCGGGTGACGCGGTGATCCAAGAAGATGCCGACGTCCAGGTAGTCGTCAAAGTTGACGGCAAAGGTAAGGCCGCCCTCCTCGATGAGCGGCAGACGACGGCGTGCGATATTGGCGCGCTCGCCCGAGCCGCCCTTGCCGGCGCCCTGCTTGCCGTACTGCGAGCCGCCGCGCGAACGCATGCGGGCCTTGGCGTGCACGTGCTCGGCGGGAACATCTAGGATGCGCGGAGCGATGGCCAGAATGTCGAGCATGCGGGCCTGGGCAAGCGCGGGATCGATGGTCTTGGGCGCGGCGTATTCGGCGATGACGAGCCAACGGCCCGGCGTCTGCGGGCAGCCCTCGTACAGGTCGATGGCGGCGGAGTAATCGGGCAGGTCGGCATCGTAGACGCGGTAGCAGCTCACGCCCTCGCGCTTTGCCCACTTGCGACGCAGGCGGGCGTTCTTGCGCAAGCGGTTGGCGAACTGCTCGGACTCGGGGATGAGCACGGGCAGCGGCTTGCCGTCGCCCAGGTCGAGTGTGGCGGCAGGTTCGGGCATGGGGGTGCTGGCGGCTTTGTCGTTGACTTCGTTGGTATCCGCAACCTCGGCCTCGGCATCTGCGCTGGTCGCAGCCTCAAACGCTGCGGCGGCGTGGTCGAGCGACGGCCAGACTTCGACAGTCGCCTCCTCGTTGTTGGGCATGACGGCGATCGAGCGCTCGGGCTCGGCGTGGAGCGAGCGGGCCAGCAATCCATCGCGGGTGAGCGCGGCGACCGGCGCCGCGGCAAGCTCGGGCGCGCGGCGCAGCTCGCCGACCAGCGTCATGGCGTCGTGCATGAGCGAAAGCGGGGTCTCGGTGGTGTCTGCGACCACGGCGGCACCGGCGACAGCGCCTGCATGGTCCAGCACGGTGGCTGGCTTGGCAGCGCAAAAGTCGACAAAACGCTTGTAGCCGGCGCACTTGACCATGCGCTCGGCAGTCTTGCGGGCAGCGGGGTCAATGTCCACGGCGACGATGCGCGCCTGGCGCTCGCGCGCCGCCGCCTCGCGCTCGCGTGCCTCGGCAAGCAGCTGCTCCCACAGGGCGGCGTCGTGCGGCTGCCAGCCCTCAAAGCCCCAGCGCTCGCGTGCAGCGCCCGGGGCGCGGTCGGTCAGAATGTTCACGGCTTCCAGCAGCAGGCCGCCGCCGGCGCACGAGGCGTCGATCAGCGTGGGCAGGGCTTCGTTCTCGTAATCATCGGCCGTCAGCTCGCGCTCGCACAGCGCGGTCCAACCGACCTGCGCCAGCACCAGGGCGGCGTAGTCGGGGCGCAGCACGTGCGCGCCCTCGCCGGCGCGGGTCGCTGCGGGCGGCAGGCGCTTGAACAGCGGGTCGCCCGAAAGGTCCAGGCTGATGCTCGCGCGGCGCTGACGCAGCGAAAGCAGCAGGTGAACATCGGGGTCGGCGGCATCGACATCGGCACGACGGCCCGTGGTCTCGGCCAGACGGTCGCACAATGCGTCCTTGGCGCGCAAGGCAGAGAAGCGTGTGTTGCGCAGCTGCTCGGTCACGCCGCGGGCGGTGATGGCGATGGTTGCGCCGGGGCGGATGATGTTCTCCCAGGCGATGTCGTAAACGCTATCGTACAGCTCGTCGGCATCCTGCGCCTCAAAGCGCCCGAGAACCACGAACACGCGGCTCGCCAGGCGCGACCACAGACAGGCGCGGTAGCCTTCTTCGAGCTCGCCCTCAAACGTAGCGCGGCCCTTCAGCCGGCGGACATGCGAAAGCCCGAGGCGTTTAAGCTCATCGGCGAGTGCGGACTCAAAGCCCTCGGGGCAGCTTGCGTAAAATTCCATGGGTGACCTCTCTGGTTGCGTCGCTCCATTATATGATGGATGCTTCGTTTACTCTCGCCCCCGAAAGGAACCTATATGATTGATGCGTGCTCCGATTCCGCCGTGCTCTTTTTTGACGTGGACGGCACGCTGACGTCGTTCGATCCCGACGATATGACCGATAAGGACTTTTCGGCGGTTCGCCCCTCGCAGACGGTGGTTGAGGCGTTCCGTGCACTGCGCGATGCAGGGCACAAGGCATTTATCTGCACGGGTCGCCCCCTGTGGCTTATCGCTGATAGCCTGCGTGCGCTCGACCCCGCGGGCGTCGTGGCCATGGCAGGCGCCACGCTCGAGGTCGAGGGACGCGTGGTACACGAGGACTGCTTTGACGAGGACGTTGTCGAGGAGCTTGCACGCCGTATGGCCGCGGCAGGGATTGAGGCCTTTTTCGAGACCAACGTTGCTACTTTTGCCCTGGAGCCTGTGGGCGTTGAGCAGTCGTCTCTGATCGGCACTTCTGTGGTGCACAGCACCGAGGAAATGCGCGTCGACGGCAGTCTGCGCGTGGGCAAGGTATGCCTCAGTGTGCCCAGTTTGGCTCGCGTAGCCAATGATGACGGCTTTATCGATTGCGAGTTTGAGCTGTGCAACACCGGTGGCCAGAATCGCGAGCTGAGCCCCAAGAGTATTGACAAGGGCGTGGGCGTGGCGCGAGCGCTGGCGTATCTGGGCCGCGAAGGAAATGCGCGCACCTTTGGCTTTGGCGATTCGGGCAACGACCTGGGCATGCTCGCTGCGGTCGAGACGGCTGTCGCCATGGGCAACGCCATGCCCGAGGTCAAGGCGGTCGCCGACTACGTGACCGACGATGTCGCACACGACGGCACCGTCACAGCGATGCGGCATTTTGGCCTCATCTAATGGATCCCGCGTTCTGACGTTTGCACAAACTGCGACTCTTTGCTTTTGCATGCTCAATCGATTTATCAATCCAAACACTAAGGTGTTTATACCGTTCGCCGAGAAGATAAAAAACCGCAGTTCACGCCTTGATAAACGTAGGTAAAGTGTTTAGCAGTTTATCGGCCGTATGCAAACGAAAGGAATCAGGCAGATGGCAATCAAGGTGTTCGCTGACGGTGCAAACCTCGAGGGCATGCTCGACATGTACGAGAACGGCAACGTTCAGGGTTTCACGACCAACCCGTCCCTTATGAAGAAGGGTGGCGTGACGGATTACCGCGCGTTTGCCAAGGAGGTTCTGGCCCACATCACCGATGTGTCCGTCTCGTTTGAGGTCTTTGCCGACGACGTCGAGACCATGGAGGTCGAGGCCCGCGAGATTGCTACCTGGGCCGAGAACGTCTACGTCAAGATTCCATGCGTGACCACCAAGGGCGAGTCCACCTCCGAGCTGGTCCGCAAGCTTTCGGCCGACGGCATCAAGGTCAACGTCACTACTATCTTTACGCCTAAGCAGGTCGATGAGATGATCGATGCCGTTGACGCCGAGACGCCGTCCATCATTTCGCTTTTTGCCGGCCGTATCGCCGACACCGGCGTCGATCCCATTCCGTTTATGACGGAGTCGGTCAAGAAGGCCGCCGCCAAGCCCAACTGCGAGGTCCTGTGGGCGTCCACGCGCGAGCTCATCAACATTTACCAGGCCGAGGCCTGCGGTTGCCAGATTATCACGGTGCCCAACAGCATCCTGGCCAAGCGCAAGAACATCGGCCGTGACCCGTACGAGGTCTCGCTCGATACCGTGCGCGGTTTTGCCAAGGATATCGCCGCTTTGGGTTTCCATATTCTGCCCTAAGCAAGGGTACCCCCTGCAGCGACGTGCAAAATCGCGAGTTTTCAGCATGGTAAAGACTTTTACCATCTGGTTGAAGCGCGGAACGGCCCCCGTTTTGGCCCTAAAACGCCAAAACGGGGGCCGTTTTTGCTTTTATGGCCCTCTGAAGCGCCGCGGGGCTATCGGGAGATGCTGAATACTCGCAATTTTGCACGCCGCGAAGAGGGGGACGTCCGCTTTGGCGGCTATTTGCCCTGAACCATGGTGAGCGAGATCTTCTTGCGGTCGCGATCGACCTTTTCGACCCACACCTTGACCGTGTCGCCGACGCGCACCACGTCGCTGGGGTGCTTGACAAAGCGGTTAGCCAGCTTGGAGATATGCACGAGGCCGTCCTGGTGCACACCCACGTCGACGAAGGCGCCAAAGTCCACAACGTTGCGCACCGTGCCCTTGAGCTCCATGCCGGGTTCCAGGTCGTCGATGGAAAGTGCTGAGCGGCTAAAGACCACCTCGGGCGCGTCGTCGCGCGGGTCTCGGCCGGGCTTCTTGAGCTCGTTGACGATGTCGATGAGCGTGAGGGTGCCGCAGTCCAGGTCGCTTGCCAGCGCCGAAATGCTGCCGATGCGTCTCTCGATATCGGGCACGCCGCCTCGGCTGAGCTCGCTTGCCGCCACACCCGCACGCTCCAGGACGGCCGTGGCCACCTCGTAGCTTTCGGGGTGGACGCTCGTCGCATCGAGTGGGTTCTTACCGCCGCTGATGCGCAGGAAGCCCGCGGCGTTGAGATATGCCTTGGGCCCCAGCTTGGGGACCTTCTTGAGCTGGCGGCGATCGGTAAAGGCGCCGTTCTCTTCGCGGTAGGCCACGATGTTTTTGGCTACGCTCGGCGTGATGCCCGATACGTATCCCAGCAGGCTCGCACTTGCGGTGTTTACGTCGACGCCCACGCGGTTGACGACGTCCTCCACCACATGTCCCAGGGTGCGCGAAAGCTCGGCCTGGTCAAGGTCGTGCTGGTACTGGCCAACGCCGATGGACTGGGGCGGAATCTTGACGAGCTCTGCCAGCGGGTCTTGCAGTCGGCGGCCCAGGCTCATGACGCCACGCACGGTGACGTCCAGGTCGGGATATTCCTGGCTGGCGAGCTCGGAGGCGGAGTACACCGATGCGCCGGCCTCGTTGACGATGGTGTATCGCAGTCCAGGCGCCTGCTCGGCGATGAACTCCGAGACGACTTCCTCGGTCTCGCGGCTGGCGGTGCCGTTGCCGATGACAATGGTGTTGACGCCGTCCTTCTTGACGAGGCGGGCGAGCTCACGCTTGGTGCCGGCGACGTCGTGGCGCGGCTTGGTGGGGTAGACCACGCCGTGGTCGAGTAGCTTGCCGGTCTCGTCCATGACGGCGACCTTGCAGCCGGTACGGTAGCCCGGATCGAGTGCAAGCACACGGGCGCCGCGTACGGGGCGTGCCGAGAGCAGGCCCTCGAGATTCTTGGCAAAGACGTTGATGGCCTCGGTCTGCGCGCGGACGGTGAGCTTGGCGCGGGCCTCGCGCTCCAGCGAGGGGGCCATGAGGCGCTTGTAACCGTCGGCGATGGCGGCATCAAAGACGGGCGCAAACACGCCCTGGCGTCGGGGCCAACGGCTGCCGAGGCGCGCCGTGGCGGCAGTGCCGTCGACGTTCACGCGCACGCGGAGCTTGCCCTCGCGCTCACCGCGGTCGATAGCCAGCACGCGGTGGTTGGGAATACGGCGCAGCGGCTCGTCAAAGTTGTAGTAGGGCTCGTAGGGGGTCTTCTCGGTGGGGTCGGTGGCCTCGACGACGATGTCGGCGGTGTTTTGCGTAAAGGCGCGCAGGTCGGCGACGTTCTCGGGATCCTCGGCCACCGTCTCGGCCACGATGTCCGCCGCGCCGGCAAGTGCCTTTTCGGGCGTGTCGAAGCCGGCCTCCTCGTTGACGTATGCCGCGGCGGCGTCGAGTGCGCTGCCCTTGGCCGAGGCCTGCATGATGATCATGTTGGCGAGCGGTTCAAGGCCTGCCTCGCGGGCCTTCTGCGCGCGAGTCATGCGCTTTTTGCGGTAGGGCTTGTAGAGGTCCTCGACACGCTGGAGCTGCGTGGCCTCACGAATCTGCTGCTCGAGTTCGGGCGTGAGTTTGCCCTGGGCGTCGATGAGCAGGATGACGTCCTCTTTACGCTGCTCAAGATTGCGCAGGTAGGACAGGCGCTCGTCGAGTGCGCGCAGGGCGACGTCGTCCATGCCGCCCGTGGCTTCCTTGCGGTAGCGTGAAATAAAGGGGATGGTGTTGCCCTCGTCGATGAGCTTGACGGCTGCCTCGATGTTGGCGGCCTTAAGGTTGAGCTCGTGGGCAAGCTGGGCGATAAGATCCATGGGACTCCTTGCGTTTAAGCTGCGTTTGCAGCACAGGGCTACCAAGGATACCACCCGACGTTCTGCCAAAGCAGTCTTTTTGGGACGGGGCTTTTTTAGCTACGGGACTGCGGACGGGAGACGGTGGAGTCCCTCCTTACAAAACGAGGCCCTGGCCAAACGGCCAGGGCCTCACCACTTCTTTTCAGGCTGCGATAAAAGATCGTGTGCGCAGGAGCTCCCCGAGGGAGACGGGGGTGTTTGCTCCGCGCGCAGTTTCGCAGCGAAGCGAGAATGTTTGAGCACGGAGTAAACACCCCGTCTCCCTCGGGGAGCTCCGTTGGGGGCGTAGGGGATGTTTTGAGCTACTCCAGCTCAAACGCTCCGGTATAGAGCTGGTAGTAATATCCGCGCTTGGCGATCAGCTCGTCGTGGTTGCCACGCTCGATGATGCGGCCGTGATCCAGGCAGATGATTGCGTCGGCGTTGCGCACGGTGGACAGGCGGTGCGCGATGACAAACGTCGTGCGGCCCTCCATGAGCTTATCCATGCCTGCTTGCACGATGGCCTCGGTGCGGGTGTCGATGCTCGACGTGGCCTCGTCCAGAATCATTGCCGGCGGATCGGCGACGGCGGCGCGTGCGATCGAAATCAGCTGGCGCTGGCCCTGCGACAGCTGGGCGCCGTTGCCGGTGAGCATGGTGTCGTAGCCGTCGGGCAGGCGGGTGATAAAGTCGTCGGCGCCCGCGAGCTTGGCCGCCGCGATGCACTCCTCGTCGGTGGCGTCCAGGTTGCCATAGCGGATGTTGTCCATCACAGTGCCGGTGAACAGGTTCACGTCCTGCAGCACCACGCCCAGCGAGCGGCGCAGATCGGCCTTGCGGATCTTGTTGACGTTGATGCCGTCGTAGCGGATCTTGCCGTCGGCGATGTCATAGAAGCGGTTGATGAGGTTGGTGATGGTCGTCTTGCCGGCACCGGTGGCGCCGACAAACGCGACCTTCTGGCCCGGCTTGGCAAACACGGACACGCCGTGCAGAACCTCGTGGTCGGGCGTGTAGCCAAAGTCGACGTTGTCCATGACCAGGTCGCCGCGCAGCGGTACGTACTCGATCTCGCCGGTTGCACGGTGCGGGTGTTTCCATGCCCACATGCCGGTGTGGTGGTCGGCCTCCTCGAGCTGCCAGGTATCGGGGTTGACCTGCGCGTTGACGAGCGTCACGTAGCCTTCGTCGGCCTCGGGCTTCTCGTCGATGAGCTCAAAGATGCGCTCGGCGCCGGCAAGGCCCATGACCACGGCGTTGATCTGCTGCGAGATCTGGCCGATCTGGCCGCAGAACTGCTTGGTCATGTTGAGGAACGGCACCACGACGGCGATGGAGAGCGCCATGCCCGAGAGGCTCAGGTTGGGCACGCCCAGCTCCAGGAAGATGCCGCCGGTCAGCGCGACCAGCACGTAGAGCAAGTCGCCCAGGTTCCCGAGGATCGGCATGAGGATGTTGGCGTACATGTTGGCCTTCTGCGAGACCTCGAAGAGCTTCTCGTTGCGCTCGTCAAAATCGGCCTCGGCAGCGGACTCGTGACAGAACGCCTTGACGACTTTCTGGCCGTTCATGACTTCCTCGATATGGCCCTCGACCACGCCGAGCTCGGTCTGCTGCGCGATAAAGAAGCGCGCGGAGTTGGAGCCGAGCAGCTTGGTCATAAAGGTCATAAAGGCGACGCCGGCAATAATCACCAGACACATCCACACGCTGTAATACAGCATGATGAAGAACACGGTGACGATGACGATGATCGTCATGAGCAGGTTGGGCAGCGACTGGCTGATCATCTGACGCAGCGTGTCGATGTCGTTGGTGTAGTGGCTCATGATGTCGCCGCGCTGGTGCGTGTCGAAGTAGCGAATCGGCAGGTCCTGCATGCGGTTGAACATCTTTTCGCGCAGCTTCTCGAGCGAGCCCTGCGTGATGACGGCCATGGCGCGGTTCCAGAAGAGCGAGGAGGCGACGCCCACGGCGTAGATGCAGCCGAGGGTGGTCACGAGCTTCAGAATCTTGGGCTGCGCGGCCGTCCAGTCGCCCGACTGCCACGATTCGCTAATGACCTGCAGCGCGCTCTGGAGAAACGTCGCGCCGATGGAGTTGATGATGGCGCAGAGCACAACGCCGGCGACGACGAGGGGCAAAAGCACCGGGTAGAAGCCAAAGAGCATCTTGATCAGGCGCGTCATGGTGCCGCCCTTGCGGTTGCGCGCGCGCTCGGCGGTAGCGGCCTTACTCATGTGCCTCGCCTCCTTCCTGAGTCTGAGCTTGCGGTGCGGATGCCTCGGTGTCGGCTGCGGCGGTCTCGACCGCGTCCTCGCCTTCGGCACTCATCTTATTTTGCGAGGTAAAGGTCTCGCGGTAGATCTCGCTCGTCTTGAGCAGCTCATCGTGGTTGCCGATGTCCTTGATGCGGCCGCCCTCCATGACGATGATGCGGTCGGCGTCCTGAACGGAGCTGATGCGCTGGGCGATGATGAGCTTGGTCGTGTTGGGCAGGTAGCTCGCCAGGCCCTCGCGGATCTTGGCGTCGGTCTTGGTGTCGACGGCGCTCGTGGAGTCGTCCAGGATCAAGATCTTGGGGCGACGCAGCAGGGCACGCGCGATGCACAGGCGCTGCTTCTGGCCGCCGGAAACGTTGGAGCCGCCCTGCTCGATCCAGGTGTCGTAGCCCTTGGGGAAGCCGTCGACAAACTCGTCGGCGCAGGCCAGATGTGCGGCCTCGCGGACTTCCTCGTCGGTGGCGTTCGGGTCGCCCCAGCGCAGGTTCTCGGCGATGGTGCCGCTAAACAGCACGTTTTTCTGCAGGACCATGGCTACCTGGTGGCGCAGCGCGTCCAGGTCGTAGTCGCGCACGTCCACGCCGCCGACGCGCACGGTGCCCTCCGTGACATCGTACAGACGGGCGATCAGGTTCACGAGCGTCGACTTGGCCGAGCCGGTGCCACCGATAATGCCGATGGTCTCGCCGCTCTTAATATGCAGGTCGATATCGTCGAGCGCCTGGCGGCGGGCATGCTCGGAATACTTAAAGCTCACGTGATCGAAGTCGATGGAGCCGTCGGCAACCTCGTGCACGGGCTCGGTCGGGTTAGCGATCGTGGGCTCGGCGGCCAGCACCTCGGTAATTCGGTGCGCCGACTCATCTGCCATGGTCACCATGACAAAGATCATCGACAGCTGCATTAGGCTCATCAGAATCTGGAAGCCGTAGGTAAAGATGGAGGAGAGCTGGCCCACATCGAACAGGGTGCCCTGGCTCGTGATGATGAGCTTGGAGCCCAGGTAGATGATGACGACGAACGCGCCGTTGACGCAGATGTTCATCATGGGGTTGTTGAAGGCGAGCAACTTCTCGGCGCGGGTGAAGTCCATCTGGACGTCGCGCGCGGCGGTGGCGAACTTCTCCTTCTCAAAGTCTTCGCGCACGTAGCTCTTGACCACGCGCATGCCGGTGACGTTTTCCTCGACCGATTCGTTGAGCGCGTCGTACTTGCGGAACACGCGGGTAAAGATCGGGCGCACCTTATAGATGATAAAGAACAGGCCAAAGCCCAGCAGCGGAATGATGACCAGGTAGACCATGGCGACGCTGCCGCCCATGGCGTATGCCATGGTAAAGGCAAAGACCAGCACCAGCGGCGAGCGCACGGCGATGCGGATGAGCATCATAAAGGCCTGCTGCACGTTGTTGATATCGGTGGTCAGGCGCGTGACGAGCGAGGAGGTCGAGAACTCGTCGATGTTGGCGAAGCTGAACGTCTGGATCTTGTAGAACAGGTCGCGACGCAGGTTCTTGGCAAAGCCGCAGCTGGCATGGCTGCAGGTGATGCCCGCGGCGGCGCCAAAGGCGAGTGACGTCAGTGCGATGAGTACGAGAAGGCCGGCGGTGGGCAGCATCTCGGTAACGGCGGTGCCGTCCTTGATGGCGTCGATCATGTCGGCGGTGATAAACGGGATCATCATCTGGCAGATTACCTCGCCAAGCACCAGCAGCGGCGTAGCGATCGTGACCTTCATGTAATCGCGGATGCTGCCCATGAGGGTTTTAATCATCCAGTTCCTCCCAGGTTTTGCGGATTTTATCGAGCATTTCGGCGAGCTGCTCGCGCTCGTCGTGGGTGAGCGCGCTAAAGGCCCGTTCTCTAAAGCGGATGCGGGCCGCCTGGTCGATGCGGGCGTTTTCCCGGCCGGTTTCGGTCAGGCGAATGGTGAGTTGCCGTCGATCCTTGGGGTTACGGCTGCGCTCAATGAGGCCGTTGAGCTCGAGCTTGGACAGGATCTCGGAAAGCGACCCCGGCTTGAGGCCGAAGTGCATGCCGAGTTCCTGCTGCGACATCTCGCCGCCGGGCTGCTTGGCCAGTAGGCAGATGATGGGCGCCTTGCCGGACACGCCTCCGCCATGAAAATGCATGTAATGGCCGCAAAAGCCTAGGCCGCTCAGGATGCGCTTGGCGAGCTTGTCTTCGGCGCTGACCGCTTCGGGTATGTCTACCGGTTGCGACGGGTCACCGCCGGGTTCATGCGGAAGGACGAGTGGTTCAACACACATATCTAAGCTTCGCTCCTTTCTTTAGTTAGGTAGTGGAATTGTTTTGTGCCTAACCAATTTAGGAGCGTGAGAAATCAATGTCAAGGTACCAAACTTATAGTTACGGCGTTTTGCCAAACGCCGTAACGGCTCGACGCTGCAAACCCGCCAGAGCGGCAATCTGCCTTTCAACTTCGGCGGCATGACCAGAAGGTCAATGCCGCCTCGTTTCAAGGCACCTTGCCCGCTCTGG
>NZ_JBQHST010000029.1:0-30523 GCF_052066095.1 Collinsella sp. HCP28S3_B9 | reverse complement strand
ATTGCCTTTCCACGAATCCTAGCTTCAGCAATTAAGATTCTAGGCGATAACCGCTTCCTGCTTTCTACGGCCAGGGAAGCGGCCCCTTACACCAACATTCGGCACGCGATCTGCCGATGAGATCGCGACGGCGCAGGATGATGATTCTGCGACGGGTATCGCCAAGAAATATCACTTGGTGTCTGAAGACGGCAGACTGGGTGATGCGTGCTACAAGACCGTCAAGCTTTCTACTGGTGCCGAGGTAAAGGCTTATATCGTCGGCTTTAATCATGACGATCGCGCCGATGGCAAGGGCAAGGCTGGCATTACGTTCATGGTGTGCGGAACGCCGGTTCTCAGCGATTCCATCAACGAAGACGGATCCAACACCGGCGGCTGGAAAGACAGCGATATTCGCAAGAGTTTGAATAAGAAGGTGCTTGCCAGCATGCCCAAGGACCTCAAGAAGAGGGTCGTCAAGGTGGCTAAGCTTACCAACAACGCTGGCGTTACGACAGATGCCTCTTCGGTGACGGCGACGGACGATTCGCTCTGGCTGCCCTCCTTGGAAGAACTCTTTGGAAATGATGGTCTTGAGAGGTTACTCAGCTCGAATCAGTCTGACGCGCTTGGTGTTTACAAGGCGGAAGGCAGTCAATATAAAATTTGGTACAAAACTGCCGGTCCCGCCTGGACTCGCACCTGCGATGCAACACGGTCTGGCCAGTTCCTGACCTACAACGGCATAGACTATAGTGGTTCGGCCAAGTCCAGCAACAACAATGACATTTATCTGGGCTTCTGCCTGTAAGAACTGAGGCATTTCGATTCGACGATTGTGGCCCCGGGATTTTCCTGGGGCCCTTTTGGTATTGGGGGGGGACATCGGCTCGCCCTGCAATGTTGCGCAACAGAATGCGTGAATCGTGCCAGAAAATGAATGCAGTGCAAGATGATGGCCGAGAGGAGACGGCATGTCTTTTGATATGACAAGGCGCGAGGCGCTGGGAGTGTTGGGGGCTGCTGCTGGCACGCTGCTGACAGGTCCGTTGCCTGCGATGGCGAGCGATAACAAGGACGACGACTCGTCTTCCGACGCTACCAAGGGCTCTGAATCCGGCACCCTGTATGCGGCGCTGCCTGGTGCGAACTCCAATTGGGGATTCGTCGATGTCAACGGTTCGTGGGTGATTGAGCCCTCGCTTGGCGACATTGCCAGTGCACCAGGCGACAGCTGCTATACCGTGCCGCACGTTAACGATTCCTCATTCGCGCGAGACAACCAGATCAACGTGAACATGGAATTGCACGGCGGCGTTTTTGATGGCGATTTGTTCCCTGCCACCACGGCAGACGATACCGAGACCTGGGGCTATATTGACCGTACGGGTAAGTGGGCGATCGAGCCGCAGTATCTCTATGCCGCTTGCTTTATCAACGGCTTTGCTGTTGTGCAGGATAAGGATGAGGACTTTCACTTTATTACGCCCAAGGGTAAGGATGCCTTTGGCAAGCTCGACTGCAAGACACTTACGCCGTTTTTTGAGGGCTATGCATGCCTGTACAGCGGCGATGGTTGGGGCGTAATCGACACCAAGGGCAAGTGGGCGCTCGCTTCGGCTAAAGACACGACCAGCCCGTATAAGTACAGCGCGCCGCTCGTTTTTAACGAAGGCAAGTGCTTTGACGATTTTAAGTACATCGATACCTCGGGCAATACGATTTTTGAGTTCAGCGAAGAGGACCGCGGCTACGCGAACCGTCTCAACGATGGCTACAAGGACACGAGGCCGATCTATAAATCGTTCCATCAGGACCGCGTTTTTTACGGGCACCGCATGTACGATGCGCAGGGCAAGGTACTGACGGACTTTACGTTTAACGACTTTAAGCAAGTCATTATTGCCACGTATCAGGACGAGCGCATCTTTCATGAGGATCTTTGCGCTGCCAAAGATCCGATAACGCACGTGTGGGGTTACATCGATAAGGACGGTACTTGGGTTATCAAGCCACAATTTGAAGTGGCGTATAGCTTTAGCCAGGGGCTTGCCATGGTTCTTGACCCGGCAAGTGACAACTATGGGTTTATTGACAAAAACGGAGACTGGAAGATTCCTCCGCGCTTTGGGCTGCCCGATGGCAATGCAGGAGACTTGAGCTACACGTTTGATGAAAATGGTCGCGTGTTTGTCGTGGCCGATCTTCCCGATGGCTCGAACTCGGCCCGTAAACGCTACGGCTGGATCGATACCGACGGCAACTGGGTTTGTTCTTGGGAGTACTAGACATGAAGTGCAAGCAGTGTGGAATAGAGCTCAAACAGGGCGCAAAGTTTTGCGTCAACTGCGGCGCGCGCGTGGACGATGTCGATTTGGGCCAGACGGTGACGGTTGAGCCGGTTGAGGCTGCGTCAGATGTTGACTTGGGTCAGACAGTGACCGTTGAGCCTGCGGACGATGGCGACCTGGGGCAGACGGTGACCGTTGCGCCGGTGGAGCCTGCGGTGGATCCTGATGCGACGATGACGGTCGACCCCGATGCGACGGTTGCAGTTGATACCGATATGACGACGACGGTTGAGCATCGCGAATCTGTGGCGGATTTTGATGCGACGACGGTGGTCGAACCCGTTGATGAGCCGATGGGCGACGTGGCGGATGAAGCTGCAAGTGAGCCGGTAGACGATGGCGCGGACGAGTCTGAGGGCGAGCCGGTTGACATGAGCGCTGCGTTTGAGCCGAGCTCTGAGGTTACGACGGTGCTTTCGGATGATTCCTTTACTGTCGCGCCGACTCAGCAGACCGTCGCCATGCCAAAGGCGTCTGCGCCAGTCGATTGTTCTGATGCTAATAGTGCCACCTCGGCTTCTACGGGCCCTAAATCGCCTAAGTCTCGCCGCGCCGCTATCGGCGTGGGCGTTGCCGCTGCCGTTGTGGCCGTGGGCGCCATCGGTGCGTTTGCTCTTAAGGGGTTGGGCGCCAATACTTCGGCAGATGAATCAGATTCCGTTACGAAGTCGTCCTCTAAGGCGGCGTCTCAAAAGCATGGGATTATCAAGGAGAAGCAGATTAAGACCGATATCACGGCGGTCAATCAGCTCTCCAAGGGCTTCATTCCCGATAGCAAGTTTGTCGACGGCGGCAGCTATTCACTCGAATCGTTGGATGTGACCTCTCAAAAGGAGGACTCGGATGGCAACGTGACCGTTAAGGCCACGACCGTGACTCGCAACAATGCCTTTGAGTCCACGGCTTCGCTTACCGGCACGTACACCAAGAAAGGGGAGAAGTACACGCCCAGCTGGAAGGTGGATTCCTCGACCACCAAGGCTATTGCTCCCATCGAAAAGGACCCGAGCGGGCTTTGGACTCAGGGCGATGTCAAGTTTGACAAGAAGGCTCAAACTTCGACTGTAAAGGTAAACTACGAGCCCTTGTGGTTTGAGACGGTCGATGGAGACGTTGAGTACACCTACAAGTTCGATGGCTCCAAGTGGGTTCTTGACGGCGACAAGGCGCCCAAGGTGAGCTATGAAAACCTGGTGAGCGACAAATACACCGATACGTCCGATGAGGGACGCAAGGCGCTGGTCGAGCACTTTAAGATCACCTCGGCCGATAACGGCAAGATCGCGTTTAGCTTTAAATGGACGCAGCTCTTCGAGTCATTCTATTCGGCTGTAACGCCCCAGATGAGTACTGATGTTTCGGGCGAGGCAACGATTGTTCCCGTGACTATGGATTCCGGCAAACGATTTATTGTTTGCAAGACGCTTATTGAAAAAGACTCTGAGGTCGCAGGCGATAAGGACGCGTTTGCCGTGAGCATTATGGCCGAGGGTCCTGCCGAGTATGACGCTGCGTCTAAGCAAGAAATTCTGGTTGACGTAACGGGCAAGATGTCCAAAGAGGATCACGACGGTCTTGGATCCGATTTTGCGGGCACGTGCGGCCAGACGTTTAATAGCAGGTTCGGGATTCCCCAGGAGCAGAGTCCTACGAAGGAATAGGACTTCTGCGAGTTTTTGGCGCCACGCGGTTGCGGACCCGCGTGGCGCCGTTTTGGCCGGCCCAAAAGGCGCTGCGCCCCATGCCATCCCGGGAGCAGCGCCTTTTGGGCCGGCCGTTTGCGTTTGTGGCGGTGGCCTTTAGAGGCTGGCCGCGTTGTCCGTTTATGGGCGCTTTTGCCGCCAGTAGATTCACCTCGTTCCCGGCAATGTTGCGCAACGTCTGCTCGGTATGGATTTCTACACTTGAGTTGTCCAAAAGGGATTCGGTTCTTGAATGAGGGATGAACGATGAGCGGGAACTCCTATTACGATGACGATATGTCTGAAGAGGACTACGAGCGGGTCATGGAGCATATGTACGAGCTTGAGTGCGAGCTCGAGGAGCCCCATGACGCTCGTGCTGACCAGTTGATTCGCGAGGAGCTCGAGCAGCTTTCGAGTGCCATGTTGTTTGAGCCGGTGGTCAAAAACGGTGAGTACCTTGGTGAGCGCGACCATGTGCCCGGGTATTGGACGGATCGTCGCGATTTGGAGTCCGAGTCTTCAGACGCTTCGAGCGATGCCGACGAGGTAGAGAAGGATGAGCCGTTTGATTTGATTGGCTATCAGGGCTCTTCCTCGGGTGGCTCGGTGCTCGAAATGTTTACTCCCATTTTAAGGAGTCGCGTGTTCTGGATCTTCATCGCGTTTCTGGTGTTTATCGGCATGCTCGACATGTTCTACGACAGTTTTATTGTTCCTTCGGGCTTCGCTATTAGCCGCATCAATTTCCAGGGCTTGGTGCTGCTGGCGATTGTCGTTGTATACATTGCCCTGAGGCGTCGTCGCCGTTAACGGCGGTATTGACGCAGCTTCCGATGTTGCGCAACAGAGTGTTGGGACAGCGCCGTATGCTCGGGTTGTCCTGAAAGCGAGAGAAAGGACAGGACAATGGCTGAAGTTGAAGTAAGGGCTTTGGGTCCCGACGACGTCGACGATATGGTCGATCTGGACGAGCAGTCGGGCTACGAGGTCTATGACGCGTGGGCGGACTATGTTGAGGACGAGGACGAGGAGAACTGTTACCTCTGGGGCGTCTTTGCCGATGATGAGCTGGTCGGTTTTTGCGTAACGGGCGGTGCAGATGACCCCGACCTGCCGGATGCCGTTACGGAGCACCCGCTCAACGAGTACACGTCGACGTTTTTGAGCCATGTGTATGTTGACCCCGACTACCGCGGTAACGGCTATGGCGCGCGCCTGGTGCACGACGCCCTGTTGGGATACTGGGAGAGCGAGGGCGAACAGCAGCCTACATTCCTGGATCTGAGCGAATATCTCTTTGACGGTGCTGATGCGGATCCGATTAAGCTCGCGCATCTGCTCATCGACTTCTTTGGCAAGAACGGGTTTGAGCCCATTCCCGACGATGACCACGACATCACCTACACCTGCATGGTCTTGGATCCCAAGAACTTTAAGGATCCGGACGCGGAGTAGGGGTTGCGAGGTGTTGGTTTAGCTTCCCTAGTTGATGTTTGACGGGACCGGACGTTCCAGTTGAGATGGCTGGACGTCCGGTCCTTTTTGTTGCCTGTCGGGTTTGGTGACCGGCACGTCTGTCTCGATCTATAACATCTGGCGGGGGATACGGGGTCTAGTTGTTACAGATCGAGATTGTTCCTCGACCGACAACTCAACTGTCTCAATCTATAACATCTGGGGCTGGTTTTGCTCCGTAACTGTTACAGATTGAGATGTTGTCTTCAGACGGATTGGTTTGTCTTGATCTGTAACAGTTACGGGTCGATTTACTTGGTAACTGTTACAGATTGAGACGTTTGTGGGCCGTGTTGACCGTTTGTCTCGATCTGTAACACGTAGAGGAAGATTTGATCCGTAACTGTTACAGATTGAGACAATTGGCCCAGACTCGCCCCGTCCGCCTCGTCATCTGTGGTTTACGTGGGGGCATACGGAGTGCAGGTATACTAACCCGCGGCGAATCTGCTCCATCGCTTAGAGCTGCTGCGTCTGGACGGCGCGTGATAGGGCTGCCAAAGCGATCGCCAGCGTGCTGAGCAACGTCCTCTCTGTGCGCACCCGTTTTTGTATGTACTAGCGCACTACCAAGCACGCCCGCGCGGCCGCATGCCGTGCCCCTTGCGCGTGCAGATAAGGAACAACAACATATGCGTAATTCTGTATCCGACGTCACGGACGCCGAGATTCTGGACGAGACCCGCGAGGCCATGACCCAGGCTGCCTTCGATGCTGCCGACGAGGCCAGCGCCGCCGAGACCGTCGAGTCTGCTACCGAGAACCTGCCCGCCTTTGACGAGCTGGGTCTTTCGGACGAGATGCTTCGTGCCATCGAGAACCTGGGTTACACGGCGCCGACGCCCGTGCAGGCCGGTTCGATCCCCGTGGTGCTCGAGGGCCGCGACCTTCTTGCCGCCGCTCAGACCGGCACCGGCAAGACGGCCGCCTTTTTGCTGCCGACCATGAACAATCTGGAGCACATCGCTCCTCCCAAACCTGTGCGCGAGCGCGGCGGCCGTAACCGTCGTCGCGGTGCTAAAAAGCCCGAGGGCAACGGCCGCGGCCCCGTGATGCTCGTCATCACCCCTACGCGCGAGCTCGCCCAGCAAATCGACGAGGTCGCGAGCAAGATCGCCGATGTCACCGGCCATGTTGCCGTGACCGTCGTGGGCGGCGTGAGCTACAAGCCGCAGACCGCTGCCCTCAAGTACGGCTGCGACATCCTGGTCGCAACGCCGGGTCGTCTGGTCGATCTGATCGAGCAGGGTGCCTGCCACCTGGACGAGGTCAAGGTGCTGGTGCTCGACGAAGCCGACCGCATGCTCGACATGGGCTTTTTGCCCGCCGTTCGCCGTATTGTGCGCGAGACGCCGGCCGAGCGCCAAACGCTGCTGTTCTCGGCGACCCTCGACGAGGAGGCCGTGGGTGAGATCACCGACCTAGTGAGCGACCCGGCCCGCGTGGAGATCGCGCCCGCCACGTCGACCGCCGACACCGTCGACCAGTTTGTGTTCCCGGTGTCCATCGAGGCCAAGAACAACCTGCTGCCCGAGTTCCTCAAAAAGGAAGGCCCGGAGCGCACCATCGTCTTTATGCGCACCAAGCACCGTGCCGACAGCTGCTGCCGTCGTCTGGAGCGCAAGGGCATCAAGGCTGCCGCGATTCATGGCAACCGCAGCCAGGCCCAGCGCGAGCGCGCGCTTTCGGCCTTCCGCGACGGCACCGTCGACGTGCTGGTGGCAACCGACGTGCTCGCCCGCGGCATCGACATCAGCGATGTGCGCTACGTCGTGAACTTTGACGTGCCGGCCGAGCCGACCGACTACATCCACCGTATTGGCCGTACGGGCCGCGCCGGCGAGCTGGGCTGGGCCATCACGTTTGTGACCGAGCAGGACGTGGATGAGTTCTACGAGATCGAGAAGCTCATGGACAAGACTGCCGACATCTACGAGGCCGGTGACTTGCACGTGGGCCCCAATCCGCCCGCGGTTGATCCCGAGCGCGACCCTGCGGCCTTTAAGGTGAAGAAGAAGACCAAGCGCGGTAAGTCCAAGAGCAAGAAGAAGCTTGAGCAGGCGCGTCGCGACGGCAAGCGCAACGGCGACGATTACGGCGATGTGGCCGGTCGTTCCAACCGCGGTCGCGATGAGCGTCGCGGCGACAGCGAGCGCCCGAGCCGTCCCAAGCGCGGCGGCAAGACCCGCGTGCGCGAGGGCGTTCAGGCTCGCGTGGACGAGGCCGTGGAGAGTGTGGCCCGCGAGGTGGCTGCCGAGGAGCGTGCCGGTGCTGTTGAGCAGGGCCCGCGCGGCAACCGTGCCGAGCGTCGTGCCAAGCAGTTCCAGGGCGAGGCACATCGCCGTCGCCGCGAGGACGAGGACCGCGGTGGTCGTCGCCGTGTTAAGCGCGAGGACGAGGGCCGTGGTTCGCGCGGCGGCAAGCGCGGCGCGGGCAACCGTCGTCGTTCCGGTCGCGATGACGAGCGCGGCGGCCGCGGCGGTGAGTCCCGTGGCGGCAAGCGCTTTGAAGAGCGCGGCGGCCGCGGCGGTGAGCGTCGCGAGGATGCTCGCGGCAATGGCGGCCGCAGTGGCGCCGGCCGTTCTGGCGAGTCGCGCGATCGTCGCGACCCGCGTGCCAGTCGAGATCGTCGCGATGACTGGCGCAACTACGACGATACCCGCGAAGAGCGTCGCGGCGGCCACCGTGGCGGTCGCGGCGGCAACCAGGCCGGCTCCCGTGGTGGCCGTGCCGGCGGTCGCGATAACCGTGGCAGCTATGGCAACAGCCGTGGCGGTAAGCGCGGCGGCAGCTCCCGTCGCCCCGGTGACGGCGGCGGCAAGCGCAAGTAACATACGCGTCGCGCGGTAAGGCGACACGAGCTTGGGCCTCGAGCAGACTATGCTCGGGGCCCTTTTAGTGGGCTCAGTATTAGGTGGGGCGAGTCTTCTTCGTGGAAACGCGCGGAGACGGTCGTGGCAAGAGATACGGGCTATCGACCTAGTTGGAGATTCGCGTATGCGGGGGCCGACATCAACGCAGGGCATGAGGTTTTCTGCTGACGCGCGGCGGCTGCGGTGCCCGGGCGGACACGCCGGGGATTTCGCCCGCTGCCTGGCGCCCTTGCCGCCATCCGGCTTTCGCGCTCGCATTCTTTTGGATGCGGGCGTGTTTTTCGTGGCGCGCACGGGTCCCCCGGGGCGCGCCGTGCATTTTCGGGAGTTTTCAGCAAGCCGGGGTGACTGCATACGCGCCGGAATCGTCTTTTTGAGCCAGCGGGATCCTTCGGCAGGCGATTTGGGTTGGCTGACGGCGTCCGGCGCGGCGATAACGCGCGTTTCGCGTCGCGCCGTGCCCCAAAACGACGCCAATCGCGCGGCGTCCACGATTCGCGGCACCGCCTGCGGGGGCCGCGATGCTGAAAACTCCGGTTTTTGCACGGTACAAGCGGGGGTACGTTGGGACGAGAAGGGGTGCCCCCGTCTTTTTATGCATGGCATAAGCGAAATTATGCAAGACAATAGGGCGCCATGCGCCGGATACCCAGCCTGGGCGCGCCATACGCCGACGCTTAGGCCCTCGATATCTCGGACATCATCACGCTCTAAATACTAACCCAGCAACAAAATAATCCGTCTTTTCTCCGTCCCCATGGGACCGGGTGTGGTATTCTATCTGCCGGGTATAACTTAGGAATACCAAGTAATACCAACGCCGCAGAAACAAACTCCAGATGCGGGCCAATCGGGTTGCCTTCACAGCCCGTCGCCCAGCCGCGTGGCCCGCATCTATCCGCACTACCGTTGTTTCAAAAAGGAAGCGCCATGGCAGAACACATGACCCCGGTTGTCGCGAAGGTCTTGCCCGAGGAAAAGGCGGCCTTCGCGGCGGCAACCCAGCTCGTGGGCACCACGCCGTCCAACGCCATCCGCATGTTTATCGCCGCGTTCAATCGCTGCGGCACCTTCCCGTTCGACATCTCGCCCAGCGGGGCCTTTGGCACTTCACCTGATTCTCATCAACAATGACTGTCCCAAACTGCCGGTACTTGGGGACGTTCATTTTCTGCCGGCAGTTAAGGAACGTCCCCAAGTACCGGGTTTTGAGGAGGCTGGCATGCTCAATGCGATAGCGTGGGCGCTTGCCTGTTTTGGCGTCGTCGCTGTCGATATTGCCCTGAGCGTCGTTTTGTTCTCCGCCCTTGGCGTCGCATCGGTGTTCATGGGTTTTTCGATCGATGACCTCGACATTCAATTGCTTCAGGCCGCCGCTCAGACGGCGTCGTTTTTGATGGCGCTGCTGTGGTGGCGTTATCTGTGGCCGCGCTCGTTTATGGCGCGTTCGCAAAGCGAGCATCCGCTCGGCGGGGGAGCGCGTGGGGCGTGGAAACGCATCGCCTGCGTTATCGTGATCGGTCTTGCCCTGCAGGTGGTCGTTAGCTACGTGACCGACGCCGTGCTGTCGCTGTTGCCCGATGCCGCGGCCGACTACAGCGAGCTTGTCGAGGAAACGGGCATGGGCGATACCAGTCCTCTTGCCGTCCTGACCACGGTGCTCGGCGCGCCGTTTTGCGAAGAGCTCCTGGTGCGCGGTGTCATCTTTGAGTTTTCGCTGCGTGCGTTTAATCCCCAGTGCCGTCCGCTCTGGAAGCGCCGGCGTCGTGCGAGTGCGCAAGACGGCGCCATAGTGCCCTGGGCGGCCCCAAGCACGTGGGGTGTCGCCGCGGCGATTATGCTGCAGGCGGCAATCTTCGGTTTTATGCACATGAATTGGGTGCAGGGTTGCTACGCGGGTGCCGCCGGCCTCATCTTTGGTTGGTTGCTCGTGACGACCGGAAAGCTCCGCTACACGATCCTGCTGCACTTTGCCTTTAATGCCGGGTCGTATCTCATGGGCCTGCTGTGGTTTGTGAACACGCCGGTCGACGTGGTGGTCACGGTCGCTATCGCCGGCGTCATCCTCGTTGAGGCAATGCGCTCGTTGCGCCACGCGTGTGGGATGGACGCAGCGAGCGCATTGTTGCCTTAGTTGCGCCTGCCGCCTCCGTTGGCACCCTGACGCCCCTGAGCCGCACGGTTGCGCCCGGCGGTGTTCTGCGCGCGCGACATGCCGCCGTGGCCCTTGCTGCCCTTGGGTCCCTTGGCTCCAGCGCCGCCAGCGCCACCGTGGCCCTTGCCGCTCTTCTTACCGGTGCCATGTCCGCCGCCGGCAGATGTCTCGCCCGGGCGCGGCGGCACGGGACGGATCAGGCAATGCTTGGTGTAGCCGATCAGGTCGCGACGGCCGGCTTTCTCTAGCGCCTCGCGCACGAGCTTGTAGTTCTCGGGCTTGCGATACTGGATGAGTGCGCGTTGCATGGCCTTCTCGTGCGGGTCGCGCGCCACATAGATCGGCTCCATGGTGCGCGGATCCACGCCGGTGTAGTACATGCACGTCGACATGGTGGACGGCGTGGGGTAGAAGTCCTGCACCTGCTCGGGCATGTAGCCCATGTCTCGCACGGCTTCGGCAAGGTCCACGGCTTCCTTCATCGTCGATCCGGGGTGGCTCGAGATCAGATACGGCACCACGTACTGCTTGAGTCCGTACTCGCGGTTCAAGCGTTCAAATTTACGGCAGAATGCGTCGTAGACGGCTCGGCTCGGTTTGCCCATCACGGAAAGCACCGCGTCGCTCACGTGCTCGGGTGCTACGCGTAGCTGGCCCGAGACATGGTGCTCCAGCAGCTCGCGCAAAAACTCGTCCGAGGCATCGGCCATGGTGTAGTCGAAGCGGATGCCGCTGCGGACAAAGACCTTCTTGACGCCCGGCAGCTGGCGCAGGTCGCGCAGCAGCTGGGTGTAGCCGCTCTCGTCGACCACCATGTTCTTGCACACGCTCGGCCACAGGCATCGCTTGTTCTTGCATACGCCGTGCTTGAGCTGCTTGTCGCAGGCGGGACGGCTAAAGTTGGCCGTCGGCCCGCCCACGTCGTTGATATAGCCCTTAAACTCGGGATCGCGCGTGAGCAGCTCGGCCTCGCGCATGATCGAGTCGTGGCTGCGCATCTGCAGCACGCGACCCTGGTGGAAGGTGAGCGCGCAAAACGAGCACTCGCCAAAACAGCCGCGGTTGGAGCTAATGGAAAACTTGATCTCGGCAAAGGCCGGCACGCCGCCCGCCGCGTCGTAATCGGGATGCCAATCGCGTGCGTAGGGGAGCTCGGCTACCTCGTCCATCTCGTCGGTGGTGAGCGTCGCCGACGGCGGGTTCTGCACCACATAGACGCTGTTGGGGTAGGGCTCTACCAGGCGATGTCCGGTGATGGGGTCCATATTCTGCTGCTGCACGTTAAAGCTGCGCGCGTAGTTGAGCTTGTCGGCGGTAAGGTCGTCCCAGCTGGGCAGCAGGTCGTAGTCGTAGACCTCGTCGAGCGAACCCGTGCGGTAGACGGTGCCGTTGATATAGGTGATCTGATCGACGGGCAGTCCCGCGTCGAGCGCGTCGGCAATCTCGACAATCGCGTGCTCGCCCATGCCGTAGATGAGGATGTCGGCACCCGAGTCGAGCAGTACCGAGCGCTTGAGCTTGTCCTGCCAGTAGTCGTAGTGGGCCAAGCGACGCAGGCTTGCCTCGATGCCGCCGATGATGATGGGGGCGTCCTTGAATGTCTGGCGGATGAGGTTGCCGTAGACCGTGACGGCACGGTTGGGGCGGTGTCCCTCCTCGCCACCGGGGGTATAGGCGTCGGTGTGGCGGCGGTGCTTGGTCACCGAATAGTGGTTGACCATGGAGTCCATGTTGCCGGCGCTGACGAGAAAGCCCAGGCGCGGCTCGCCGAGCACGGTGATGCTGGCGGGGTCGGTCCAGTCGGGTTGGCAGATGATGCCCACCTTGTAGCCGTGCGCGTCGAGGACGCGGCTGATGATGGCCATGCCAAAGCTGGGATGGTCCACGTAGGCGTCGCCGCAGATGTAGACAAAGTCGCACTGGTCCCAGCCGCGCGCATCCATGTCGGCGCGGCTGACGGGGAGGAACTTATCGCGGCCCGGGCGCCAGGGGCGGACAGGCGCTGCCGGGGCATGCGCGGGGCGCGAGCCCTGGGCTTTGCTTCCACGCTTTTGCTGCTGGCCGCGTTGGGCATGCTTGCCGTGCTGGTTGTGCTGAGCGTCCTGGGGCTTTTTTGCCACGATTCCTCCCGGTGTTTGTATGCTGCACGTAATTGTAACCAGTCTTTTTGGGACGGGGCTAAAAAGACTGGTGGAGTACACGAGGTGTCGGGTGTCGATGCCGCGCCCGCCGTTTGTTTCCAGACGGTGTATCTGCGCGTTGGGGAGTCCGTCTCGCGGGCGCGCCATGTTGTCAATGGGTTACAGTATGAACGGCGGCTATGTTTCCGCCAACGCACGAGAGGGTCGTCAACAAGGAGGGCGCACGACGATGCAGCGTGCCAAACAGATATCGGAGTCTATTGAGCTGGGCATCATCTTGGCGCTCGCCGGTGGCTTTATGGACGTTTATTCGTACATTGGGCGCGACCATGTTTTCGCCAACGCGCAGACGGGCAACATCTTGCTGGTGGGCGTGAGTATCTCGGAGGGCAATTGGGCGCTCGCGGGGCGCTATTTCTTCCCTGTGGTGTCGTTTGCCGTGGGCATTATGCTTGCCGACCTGGTACACGAACGGTTTGGCAGCGTGATTCACTGGCGCCAGGTGACGGTGTTCTTTGAAGCCGTCATCTTGCTGGGCGTGAGCTTTATCCCCGGTGGCGGCTACAACTTGCTCGCCAACTGCCTCATCTCGTTTGCCTGCGGTATGCAGGTCGAGAGCTTCCGCAAGATCCACGGTCACGGCATTGCCACGACCATGTGCATCGGTAACCTGCGCAATGCGCTGCAAAACGTGGACGACTACATCATCACCCACAAGCGCGGCTTTTTGGAAAACGGCCTGCTGTACTTTGGCGTGATCTTTACCTTTGTGTTTGGCGCTGTGCTGGGAAACTGGTGTATTGAGCGCATGGGGCTGCACGCTATTGCGGTGGCGAGCGTGCTGCTGTTCGTGGCGTTTGCCATCATGTTTATCGACCGCGAGCGCGACCTGCGTTTTCGCTGGAAGCGCGCCTGCGAAGATTGGAAAGAGGCCTGCCAAAAATAGTGGCAGGATGTGGCAAGGGGCTGACCCCTTGCCACACTGATCAATAATGGGGAGGGGGCGGTCATCTCGGCCGCCCCTTTTTTGTTTAGTGGTCAGGCGGTGACGATACCAGCTGTTGAAACGCTTTAAATAATCTGACGTTCTCACGCGTTTTTCGCTTCAAAAGCGTTAGGATGGGACTTATAGCGTGGGGCGTAATGGGTGCCCCGCACACGATGGGAGGCTATCAATGGCTAATCGTTTCGTTCTCAACACCATTTCTTATCATGGTTCCGGCGCCATCAAGGAGATCCCCGGCGAGCTCCAGCGTCGCGGCTACAAGAAGATTTTCGTCTGCTCCGACCCCGATCTGGTCAAGTTTGGCGTTACCGCTAAGGTGACCGACGAGCTCGATGCCGCCGGCATCGCTTGGAGCCTCTACTCCGAGATCAAGCCCAACCCCACTATCCAGAACGTCAAGGACGGCGTCGAGGCCTTCAAGGCCGCCGAGGCTGATGCTATCGTGACCGTCGGTGGCGGCTCCTCTATGGACACTGCCAAGGCCATCGGCATCATCATCAACAACCCCGAGTTCGCCGATGTCCGCAGCCTCGAGGGCGTTGCTCCCACTAAGAACCACGCCGTGTTCACCATCGCCGTGCCGACGACCGCCGGTACCGCTGCTGAGGTGACCATCAACTACGTCATCACCGACCCCGAGAAGGTCCGCAAGTTCGTGTGCGTCGACACCAACGATGCCCCCGAGGTCGCCGTCGTCGACCCCGACATGATGGCTTCCATGCCCGCCGGCCTGACCGCTTCCACCGGCATGGACGCTCTGACCCACGCCATCGAGGGCTACACCACCAAGGGCGCTTGGGAGCTCTCCGACATGTTCCACTTTGAGGCCATCAAGCTGATCAGCGAGAACCTGCGCGACTCCGTTGCCGAGGCCAAGTCCGGCCAGCCCGGCTCCGGCCGCGAGGGCATGGCTCTTGGTCAGTATGTCGCCGGCATGGGCTTCTCTAACGTTGGCCTGGGCATCGATCACGCCATGGCTCACACCCTGTCCGCTCACTACGACACCCCGCACGGCGTCGCTTGCGCCATGCTGCTGCCGATTGCCATGGAGTTCAACAAGCCGGTTTGCGCCGAGCGCCTGGCCAAGGTCGCCGTCGCCATGGGCGTTGACACCACGGGCATGAGCACCGATGAGGCTGCCGACGCCGCTATCGCCGCCGTTAAGCAGCTCTCCGCTGACGTGAACATCCCGCACGTCTGCGAGGCCATGAAGGCTGACGAGATCGAGGTCCTGGCCAAGGACGCCATGGCCGATGCTTGCTTCCCGGGCAACCCGCGTGAGGCGACGCTCGACGACGTCATCGAGCTCTTCAAGAAGATCTGCCCGGCTGCCTAGCCCAGTTTGGTGTTCTTTCGCCTGTAGGCGTATGGTCTTTTGACTTGCCGCTGGCCCCGCCGCGCTACGCACGGCGGGGCTTTTTGTGCCTCGTCGATGCCCCGAGATGGGTAAAACCAAGGCATGCTGCCCGCTGCGGATAGGTGGTGCACTTCCCAGCGTGCATTTTTGGGAGTATTCAGCAAGCTCTTAAAAATGCATAACGTTTTGAAGGACCCGTAGTGGCCCACAGGCGCCCATCGACAGCCATTGTGGGCGGGCTATCGATGAGTGGAGGGGGTTGCTACTGAGTTTCTGCTTTGCGACGACCTGCAACACTGCTGTAACCGCGTCGTTTTGTCGTTCGCGATGGGGTCGTTGGGGCCCACGGTGCTGAATACTCCGTTTTTTGCACGGCCCAAGGTGGGGTACCCTGAGACGAAGCAAAAAGATTCCTCATTTCTATGCAGATACCGATAGGATTTATGCAAGATTGGGATTGTAAGACGTGCGCGTGCACAAAACCGGTGCGGGGACGTCGGGAGGCGGCTCGGCTCCTAGGGCATTGACCGTGCAGAACGGTTAAAATCGGGACTCGGTCTTAGTTTTACTTGGAAGGACGCATATGGCTTCTAATATTGATGCTTCTCTAGAGGAGACGCTCTCCTATATCGCGGGACAGCTTAAGACGCTGACTTCTATTGCTTCGCCTACGGGCTATACCCGTGCGGTGACTGATTATCTAATGGAAACGTTGCGCGATATGGGCTTTGGCCCCGAGCGTTCCAATAAGGGCAACGTGCTGGTTGAGCTTGGCGGCGAGGGCGAGCCGCTTGTGTTGGCGAGCCATGTCGATACCCTGGGCGCCATGGTGCGCTCCATTAAGGACAATGGTCGCCTGCGTCCCACGACGCTCGGCGGGCATCAGTGGTCTACGGCCGATGGCGAGAACTGCACCGTCTACACGCGCGATGGCAATGTGTACACGGGTGTGGTCCTCAATACCGAGCCTTCGGCGCACGTGGCCGACGAGCCGGTCAAGACCATCGAGAAGAACATGGAAATCCTGCTCGATGAGAATGTCGACAGCAAGGATGACGTGCTTGAGCTGGGCATTCAGACGGGCGACATCATCGCTATGGATCCGCGCACCACGGTGACGGAGAGCGGCTATATTAAGAGCCGCTTCTTGGACGACAAGCTGTCGGCCTCCATTTTGCTGGGTTTGGCGCGTGCCGTCGCCGCTGGCGAGGTGACGCTTTCGCGCAAGGTTTCACTGCTCTTTACGGTGTACGAGGAGGTCGGCCACGGCGGTGCCTTTGTGCCGGCCGACACGCGCGAGATGATCAGCGTTGACATGGGTTGCGTGGGTGACGATCTGGGCTGCACCGAGCGCATGGTGTCGATTTGCGCCAAGGATTCGGGCGGCCCCTACAACTACGATCTGGTGACCACGCTGTCCAATATCGCGCGCGAGCTGGAGCTCGATTACGCCATCGACGTGTACCCGCATTACGGCTCAGACGTCGAGGCCACGCTTTCCGCCGGCTACGACATCCGTCACGGCCTGATCGGCCCCGGCGTGTACGCGAGCCACAACTACGAGCGCAGCCACATCGACGGCGTGCGCAATACCTACGAGCTGGTTCGCGCCTACGTTCAGCGCTAGGGGAGCAGCTTGCGACTCGGCTGACCAATCGCTAAAGCCCGATTTCTCGGGCTTTTTTTCGCTTTTGGTCGTTTAGTATTATGATATATGTAATCTATTAACTAAACGTGTAAATTACTTAACGAGGTGATGCGGTGTATGGATACGTCTGAGTACTTGTCTATGGGTGATGCTGCCCGCCTGCTGGGCGTTACGAAAGCCCGCATATCTCAACTTGCCGCATCGGGAACGCTCGCGTGCGATATTGTGGGCGGACGGAAGATGGTCGAGTACAATTCCGCGGTCGCTTATCAAAAGGTCCGCAAACGTGGACGCCGTCCTGCGGCCGATGTGGGGCGCAAGTTTACGCTGATGTCGGCCGACCATGAGGTCGCGCATCTCTCATTTGATCCGTCGCGCGAATTTCCCTTCGAAATCGCGGAGGTCCTCGATGCACAACGAATGCCGTTTGGCACGTGCTCGAGCTCTTCTCCTACGGTGAATAAGCGGGAGCTCAACGTGTGGTGGAGCCATCGGTCGGTGCCCGATGTTCGCCCCGGACTCGTCTCGCGCTATCGTGAACTGGGAATTGCCAGTGGCATCGAGGTCCCGGTTCAGTGCCTGGGCCTCTCGCTTTCGGATTGCTATTGGCTGCGGCCGGCAGAATGCGACGGGCTCAAATGGCGAAACCTCAATTACTTCGAGAATGATTTTGAGCGATCGGCGCCCGAGGGACGTTCGGGTTGGCTGGAGGGCATCGGTCTTAAAAATCCCGACAACACATCCGAGGGCGAGCTTCCTAAATCGTGGATGATTCGCAACGCTGTTCGCGTTCTGGTCAAGGGGTGCGGCATGGACGATCAGCGTCCCTTTAACGAGGCGGCTGCAACGGCTCTACATCGTCGCTTGTTGTCGGAGGGCGAGTTTGTTCCTTATACGGTTGAGCGGATGTTCGATGGCCCTGTGTGTCTGTGCGACGACTTTCTTGACGGCCGCGAGGAATACGTTCCGGCTGTTTACGTTAAGGGCGCACTTGGTAGCCAGCGGGGAAACTCGACATACGACCGGTACTGCCGCTTCCTTGGTAAGCATGGAGCAGACGAGGCTGCCGTGAGAAGGTCTATGTCGCAGATGATTGTCTGCGATGCCCTTTTGGCCAACAGCGATCGCCATTGGCGAAACTTCGGCATCATCCGCAATGTCGACACCCTGGAGATAAGGCCTGTTCCGCTGTTCGATAGCGGCAACTGCCTGTGGTACAACGTACCAACTGCCGTGCTCGCTGCTGGGGAGTTTGGGTTTTCTGCTAAGCCGTTTGGGCCCGACCCTTCCGTCCAGCTGGCGCTTGCGGACTCACTCGATTGGTTCGATTCATCGCGGCTCAACGGATTTGTTGATGAGGCGATCGAGATTCTTTCGCAGAGCGAATGGGCCACAGCGGAGGGCCGGCTCGAGTCCATTTGCCGCGGCCTCGAGCGTCGCGTTATCGAGGTGAATGCTGCTGTTGAAGTGCTTCGACACGTGCGGCGATGATCCTGCGGCTACCTGATGGCGGCAGTTACCGTGCCGCCGCCCAGGACGACGTCGCCGCGATAGATAACGACGGCCTGGCCGGGGGCGATGGCTCGCTGCGGCTCGTCAAAGGTCAGAAGCATCTGTCCGTCGGCGCCACGTGTAAGGGTCGCTGCCTGGTCCTTTTGACGGTAGCGGTACTTGGTGCCCACGCGAATGTCGCCGGACGTGAGCTCTGCCTCCATGCGGTCGGCAGGGGCACTCCAAATCCAGTCGTTGGCCGTGAGTGCTGTCGCCGTCAGGTCCTCAGCCTCGCCCAGATGCACAATGTTGTTGGCGGCATCGACGCCCGTTACATACACGGGGCGCGCCATCGCGACGCCCAGGCCCTTGCGCTGGCCGACGGTATAGCGCAGTGCGCCGTTGTGGCGTCCGACCACGCTGCCGTCGCGCCATACAATATCGCCCGGCTCGGCGGCATGCCCACAGCGGCGCTCGATATAGCCCGCGTAGTCGCCGTCCGCGATAAAACAGACATCCTCGCTCTCGGCCTTCTTGGCGTTGATGAAGCCCTGCTCGGCGGCAATGCGGCGCACGTCTCGCTCTTTGTCCAACCCTGCCAGCGGAAAGATTGTGCGTGCCAGGCGCTCTTGCGTGAGCGAATACAAAAAGTAACTCTGGTCCTTCTTGGAGTCTTCGCCGCGGTGCAGCTGCCAGGTGCCATCGGGCGCTTGGCTCGTTTTGGCGTAGTGACCCGTGGCAATGTAGTCGCAGCCCATATCGAGCGCCGCGTCGAGCAGCGCTCCAAACTTAATATGGCGGTTGCAGATGATGCACGGGTTGGGCGTCAGCCCCTCCTGGTAGGCGGTCACGAAGCGCTCGATAACGTTGCGGTCGAAGGCCTGCTGCAGGTCGAGCACATGGTGAGGTATCCCCAGGCGATCGGCGACGGCCTTTGCATCGGTGATGTCGCGGTCGACCTTGCTCATGCCCGTGACGGGATCGGGCGCGGGGCAGGTGAGGCGCATAGTGGCGCCGACGCATTCGTAGCCTTGGCACTTGAGCAGATAGGCGGTCACGCTGGAATCGACGCCGCCGCTCATGGCGACGAGCACGCGCTTGTTGTGCATGGGGAGGTTCTCCTTGGTGGCATGTGGCCAAAAAAGAAAAGCGGCGCGGGAGGCTGGTTCCGCGCCGCAGACATTGTAGCAAGTTCGGACGTCTCGTGGGACACCCTGACGGGATGGGCTCAGACTGCCGGGAGAGAGAGGAGGCAGGTTCGTCCCTGAGCTCAACCTATGGGAAAAAGGCTCTAGTCCTGGAACAGTGCCGTGGACAGGTAGCGCTCACCGGTATCGGCGAGCAGTGCCACGATGGTCTTGCCCTCGTTCTCGGGGCGCTTGGCCAGCTGCAGCGCGGCCCACACGGCGGCACCGGACGAAATGCCCACGAGCACGCCCTCCTTGTGGCCCACGGCGCGGCCGGTGGCAAAGGCGTCGTCGTTCTCGACGGGGATGATCTCGTCATAGACCTGGGTGTCGAGGACGTCGGGCACAAAGCCGGCACCGATGCCCTGGATCTTGTGCGGACCGGCCTGGCCCTTGGAGAGTACCGGGGAGGTGGCGGGCTCGACGGCGACAACCTGAATCTCGGGGTTCTGCTCCTTGAGGAACTCGCCCACACCGGTCACGGTGCCGCCGGTGCCAACGCCGGCGACGAAGATGTCGACCTTGCCGTCGGTGTCGTCCCAGATCTCGGGGCCGGTCGTGGCCTTATGGATGGCGGGGTTGGCGGGGTTCACGAACTGGCCGGCGATGATGCTGTTGGGGGTCTCCTTCTGCAGCTCCTCGGCCCTGGCGATAGCGCCCTTCATGCCCTTGGAGCCGTCGGTGAGCACGAGCTGTGCACCGTATGCCTGCATAAGCTTGCGGCGCTCGACGGACATGGTCTCGGGCATGGTGATGATCACCTTGTAGCCGCGAGCCGCCGCCACCGAGGCGATGCCGACGCCAGTGTTGCCGCTCGTGGGCTCGATGATGGTATAGTCGCCGCCGCGCACGAGCTTGCCGGCCTTCTCGGCCTCGTCAATCATGTTCTTGGCGACGCGGTCTTTGACGGACCCGGCGGGGTTGAAGTATTCCAATTTGACGAGCACGCGGGCCTTGAGGTCCTCATCGGCCTCAAAGTGAGTGAGCTCCAAAAGCGGGGTGTGGCCGATAAGCTGATCGATGGACGTATAAACCTTGCTCATGGTGAACCTCCAAAGTGTTCAAATGACTGGATACCGTGTGGTTTTACGGTGGCCTAGTAGCTAAACCCATAAACCTTATAGGTTGTTTGTTTAGCTGTTGGCAAGCATAGTAGACACTAAAGCCTAGTAATGCAATAGGAAATAGGAGATTATTACGAGCCGATTAACCACCTTGATGGAATGGGTATTTTCAAAGCCAATTTTTCGGCTAGAATTTCAACGGATTAAAAGACCGAAAGGCAGCACTATATATGTTGGTTTCTACTAAGGGCAGGTACGCCCTGCGCGTTATGGTCGACCTGGCCGAGCACCAGGCGGCCGGTCGCATCCCGCTCAAAGAGATCGCGGCGCGACAGGGGATTTCCGAGAAATATCTCGAGAACATCTTGGCTACGCTCGTGCGCGCCAACATGCTTTCGGGCATGCGCGGCAAGGGCGGCGGCTACGTGCTCACGCGCCCGCCCGAGCAGTACACGGTGGGAGAGATCTTGCGCCTGACCGAGGGCAGCCTGGCGCCGGTCGCCTGCCTGGATGGCGACTGCAAGGGCTGCTCGCGATCTGACGAGTGCCCCACGCTCGACGTGTGGAAGAACCTGGACAAGCTCATCAACGACTACCTCGACGGCGTGACGCTCGATGCACTCGTCGCCCCCAACGGGGGCTACGACTACGTCATCTAGCCCCACCAGCCATTTGGTGACGGGGTAGAAATGGTAGATTTTCTTGTTCTCTGAGGCTTGACAAAGGCGAAGGCCGTCCATCGTTGCGATGGACGGCCTTCGTTTTGGCGTGCTGTGGCGGTCCGTATCCGGTTGCTTTAGTTCCTGGCGATGCTGTCGAAGATGCTTCGAGTGATGGACACCAAAATGCTACCCATAAAGGCCGACCCAAAGCCGGCAATGGAGATGCCCGCGCCCAGCAGATTTACCGATAGGTAGCTGGCAAGCTCGAGCATAAAGCTGTTGACTACAAGCTGAAAAATACCCAGCGTGATAATGGTGAGCGGCAGCGAGATGACCGTCAGGAGCGGCTTGACGAGCGAGTCGACGACGTTGAGGAACAGTCCCACAAAGGCAAAGCAGACCCAGGCGTCGGCCATGCCGAAGGGCTGAATGCCGGGGACGAGGAACGTGGCGATCGCGATAGCGATTGAGGTCAAAAGCCAGTTGAGCAAGAAGCGCATGGTGGGTTCCTTTCCGGTGCGCGTGACGTGTTGGTGGCGCGTAAGCTCGTTTGCCGCGGCGAATCGGATGGTTGCCTTGGCGTGCGCCTCTGCGTTGGGCGACCATTGTCTCAGATATTCGTGGAGCTTGCGTGCGCATTCGGTTTCAAAACGGCGTTCGTCCTAAAAAAACGCGCCGCTGACAGAGAGTCTTGTCACTTTAGTTTAGTGGTGTGCTAAACTGCTACGGGCAAAAGCCACATGCGTTGCCCTATTGCATAGAATGGGCGAACGATGCCCGGTGCCAGTATCAACTTCGATGCCTTTTGGCGGGTTTGGCGGTGATCGATGAATATCGAGAACATGTTTGACAAGCCTGATGTCAAGCAGCTAGTCCACGCATTTAGTCTTTTGGACGACGAGAAAGATATCCAAGCGTTTTTGACCGATATCTGCACACCGCGCGAGATTTGCGATCTATCGCAGCGTCTGCAGGTCGCGCGCTACCTGGACGAGGGCGAGCCCTATGTCGAGGTTCAGGTCCGTACCGGCGCTTCGTCCACCACGGTGAGCCGTGTATCCAAGGCGCTCAACGGCGAGTACGGTGGCTACCGCAAGATCCTCATTAAGCTGGAGGATGGCGAATAGGCCGCGGCAAAACGAATTGTGAAAAACCGCTCCTCCGGGGGCGGTTTTTATATGCCGAATAATTGGTGCAAGCGAACCTGGCCCCTTTGCACCGACGGACGAGTCTGCCCCCTTGGCACCAATGCGGTGCAAAGCGACTTGTCTCCAAAGCGCCAAAACATGAAGCTGCGGTGGCAATGTGTCCGCTTGGGCGGGTAGGATGGATGCATTGATTATTGCGAACAGTTTGAGTGGAGGGCCATGCCTGTTCGAATCTATACCACTAATGCCGGCGCGGATTTGAGCGATGCCGAATCGGCGCTGCTTGCCGACCTTATTGCCCGCCACGGGCGTGCCGTGCTGCTGGCGCCAACGTTTGCCGAGCTCGACCTGTGCCGTCATGATGCGGCGGAAGCCGGCGTTTCGCTGGGCATCGATTACAAGACGCCCGCGTCGTGGCTTCGCTCGCTTTGGGAGCTTTTGGGCGACGGGCGCGGTTTCGTCGACAACCTGCAGCGCCAGATGCTGTTTTCGGACATGGTCACGCGTCTCGATGATGTCGACCTGCAGCCGCTTTCGCGCAGCCAGGGCACGGTGCGCATGCTTGCGCGCATGGCCCGCGATGTGCTGCCAGGTGTGGCGGGGACAGCTGCCGAGCGATGCCGTGGCAACAATTGCCGGCCTGAGCCAAAAAGCGATGCCGAGGCTCGTGTGTTCGAGCTTTTGCGTGCCTACGCGGGCGGTTTGGACCGTCGAGATATGGTCGAGCCCTGCGAGGCGGCTGACATTATGGCCAGCGCCCTGGCCGATAATCTGCCGGCGTGCGCCCGTGCCGTCTGTGTACGCGGCGTCACGTCGTTTACGCACGGTCTGCTCGAGCTGCTGTCTGCTGTGGCGAACAGTGGGGGAGAGGTCGTCGTGCTGCTTGCTCGCGAGCAGGCGGCGATGCGCGAGGAACTTGCCGCGGCATTTGATGCCAGCGGTGTGCTGTTTGAGGTCGCGCCGCTGGGGGAGGACGCCGTCGCGTCTGATGCCGCTTGTGGAGCTACCGCTCAGCCTGCCTTTATTGAGGTCGCTGGCCCCCACGCCCGTGCTCATGCTTATGCGGACGCAATTGATGATCTGGTAAAAGCGTGCCAGGGTTTCGGGGCCGACGATACCGCCGGCCTCTCCGCCGACCCCGTACGCGTGCTCGTTGTTTCTGCCCGGGCACCCCAGCTGTTCGGTGAGCTCGCCTCTCGTCTGGCGGCTCGTCATATCGCTGCCGAGACAACTGAATTCACGGCGTTTTCCCAATCCATTGCGGGCAGGCAGTTTGCGGCGCTTGCCAGCTTGATCGAGCGCATGAAGGCGGCCGATGAGGGTGTGGCGTCAAAGACCGAGTGGTGGCCCGCGCCGGAGCTTACCGACTGGATCTACAGCCCGCTTTCGGGCGCTGATGCAGCCAATGCCCGTATCTTCGATAAGAATATGCGTCTCTCGCGTAGCAAGACTACCGCGGGCGCTAAGAGCCTGCTGCAGAGCGTGCAAGGCCAGGTGAGGGGCGCACGCAAGGCGGCGAGCGACGAAAACTGGTTTAAGAACGTACCGTGTGTGGTCTCGGACGTGTTCCAGGCACTGTGGCGCGACAAGCCCGTGACGGCGGTCAAGGCCATGCTTGCCGTTGCCGAGGCGTTGCCCGATCGCTCGCTGGGCAGCCTGGATGGCCAAGCTCGTCGCCAAGCGGAGACGGCCCTGCTGCGCCACGCCATCGACATCCTTATGAATGACGCCCGCGCGCTCGACGTGTCGCAGGCCGCGACCGTGCCCGTGCTCGATGGCATTCGCACCAAGGTGGACAAGCGTAGCACCGCCTACGATTACGAGACCTACGAGGTTGACGGTGCGCCACGTGCCCAGGTTCGCTTTGCCTCGCTTGCCGATGCGGCGGCTCTGCGCCCCGGCAGCTACGATGCCGTGCTGTTTGCCGATGTCGATCTGGACAGCTATCCGCTCTCACACGAGGAAGGACCGCTGGCCACGTTGGCTGCGAGCCTTGGTCGCGAGGGCGTGACGCTTGAGCCTGCGGCCTTGTTGCGCGTGCGCTTTGGCCACGCGATGCGGGCGGCACGTGGCCCGGTTGCGCTTGCGCGCGTGACGCACGATCGCCAGGCGCGCGAGTGCTATCCGGCTGCCGTGTGGACCGAGTTGCGGGCGCATGCCGAGGCCACCGGTGCCGCTCAGGTGACATGCGTGGGCGAGGGCGATATCGTAGGTGATTTTGACCCTGCAGCCGGCAAGGGCCTCAAGCGCGAGCGCGTGGCATGCGAGGCTCCTCAGCATTTGAGCGAGGCGGCCGTGCCATATCTGGTCTTGCGCCATCGGGACGGTGAGGGCGAGGACGCGCCGCTTGTACCGCGTCTGACGTCTGCCTCGCAGATCGAGGCCTATTCCACCTGCCCGCTGTGCTGGTTCGTCTCGTATCGCGTTAAGCCCCAGTCTATCGACGCGGGTTTTGGCAACATGGAGAAGGGCAACTTTGTCCACGACGTGCTGGAACATCTGCATGCCCGTTTGCCCCAAGAGGGCATGGAGCGTGTGACGCCCGAAAACCTGCCGCGTGCGCAGGAGCTGCTGCACGAGGTCTTTGCCGAGACCTTGGCCGAGCACGCCGGCAAACGTGGCAACGAGGGCCCGCTGGTGCCGCTCTCGCCGGTGGAGGAGCGTCAGGTGGCCGAGATCTTGCCGCAGCTGGAGGGCGTGCTTGCTTACGAGTCCGAGGCGCTTGCCCCCTTCGCTCCGCGCTACCTGGAGTTTGCGTTCAACGAGCTCCAGGTCGAGTATGCCGGCTGGCCGCTCGGCGGGCGCATCGACCGTGTGGATGTGGATGCCGAGAATCGCGCTGTGGTGATTGACTACAAGCATCGCACGGGCGTTGAGGAGTTTAAGCTCGCCGACCCCACGGTGCGCGACGAGGAATCGGGTACGGCGCCCATCGACGATCCGCGCTGGTTGCCGCCACATACCCAAACGCTCATCTACGCCCAGGCCATGCGCCGGGCGCTGGATTTGGATACCCGTGCGGCGCTCTATTTTTCGACCAAGGGCGGCAAGCCCGCGTTGCGCGGTGCCGCGAGCGCCGAGCTGCTCGAGGAAGAGCGTGGCGACGGTCGCATCCCGGGCCTTAAGAAAGGTTTCCCCGGCGAGGGTGGCAGCATGGACTTCGACGCCCTGCTCGATCGCGTGGAGGCCGGCATCGCCGAGCGCTTGCGCGAACTCGAGGCGGGCAACGTCACTGCTGTCGACCCGGCGTCGACGCAGGCCGCGCATGCCCGCTGCTCGTATAACCACGAAGGAACGTTTGTAAGGAGGGACGTGTAGACCATGGATCTTTCGACCTTGATGCCGCAACAGCTGCAGATCGTCAAGACGCTCGACCGTCCGCTGTTTGTCTCGGCGGGCGCCGGTTCGGGCAAGACCTTTACCCTCACGCGCCGCATCGTCTACGCGCTCTCGCCCGAATCCGGTCCGTTCGTCGAGCATCTGGACCAGGTGCTCGCCATTACCTTTACCAAGGATGCCGCGGCCGAGATTCGCGATCGCGTGCGCCGTGCGCTTATCGACGAGGGCATGGACGAGGAAGCGCTGACCGTCGACGACGCGTGGATCTCGACCATTCACGGCATGTGCTCGCGTATCCTGCGCGCACACGCGCTGGAGTTGGGCATCGACCCCGAGTTCACGGTGCTCACCGATACCGACGAGCTCATGGATCAGGCTGTTGAGCATGTGCTGGCCCGCGCGACGGCACCCGATGCCGCCCCCGAGCTCGCGGCATCGCTCAAGGCCCTCTACGCCTGGTATCCCATGGCGGGCGAGGGCGGCCCCTTTGGCGCCGGCACGACCATCAAGGGTCTGGTGCGCGACCTGCTGGAGCTCTCGAGCCAGCTGCCGGGCGGCATGGACGACGTGCGCGTGGCGCGCGGTCAGGCCGATACCTCGGCGCTCGCCGATGCCTATCGATCGGCGCTGGGCGCAAGCAAGGCGGCGACCGAGAAGGCGCAGACGGCGCTCGACGCCATCGACGCGTTCGAAGCGAGCGGCAAGACCATGGTCGATGCGGCGCGACTCATGATGTCGTGCACCATGCCGCGCGCGAGCAAGGCCTTCCCCAAGGAGCAGGTCGAGCTGCTCAAGGCCGAGGCCGCCGATGCATTTATCAATATCGTGCTTGCCTGCGGTGGCCCCACGCTCGATGCACTGGTGGGCTTGGCCCGCTCTGTAGAGGCCGAGTATCGCGCACTGAAGGCTGCCCAGTCCGCCCTCGATAATAACGACCTGCTGCGCATGGCCTACGAGGCCCTGCGCGATTACCCTGCCATTCGTGCTGTGTACGAGGGCCGCTTTAAGATGGTCATGATCGACGAGTTTCAGGATACCGATCAGATGCAGGTCGATCTAATCCGCTACCTGACGGGTGCGGGGGAGCGCGCGCTGTGCACCGTGGGCGATGCGCAGCAGTCGATCTATCGCTTCCGCGGCGCCGAGGTCGAGGTGTTCCGTCGTCAGGAGCGCAAGGTGGGATCGACGGCGGCGTCCGAGACGGTCGCCACGCCGGATGTCCCCGCCGGCGAGCTCGTCAAGCTCGTGCGCAACTTCCGCAGCCACGACGAGGTGCTGCGCTATGTGGCCCGCGTCTTCGACGGCGATGACGGCGGCCTGATGCAGGGCTTTTTGGATCTTGAGGCGAGTGACGGCCGCAAGGACACGCTGGTGGCGGATGCCTCGCGCCGCCAGGCCCTCTTTGTTGCCGGCGGCAGTACGCAGGAGCGCACACAGGCCAAGGCCCGCGCGATCGCGGAGCGATTCCGCGCGCTTGCCGATGCCGGCCAGCCCCAGGGCGGCATGGTGCTGCTGCTGGGCCGCATGACCAACGCAGACGTCTACGCACAGGCCTTCCGTGACCAGGGGCTCGACTGCGTCATCGCGGGCGGCTCGGTCTTTGCCCAAGCTGCCGAGGTGCAGACGGTGCGCGCCCTGGTTTGCGCCCTCGCCAATCCGGCCGATACGGCACAGGGTCTTATGCCACTGCTGGCCTCGCCGATGTTTGCACTCGGCGCCCAGGAGTTCCTGGCGCTGGCGACCAAACTCGACGATCAGACGGGCGAGACGTCGCGCCGCAACATCGATGCGGGCATCATGAGCGATTCCGATGTGCCGGGCTTGCAGGGCTTGCCGCTCGTGACGCGTGCCCGCGAGGTGCTGCGCTACGCACTGCGTCGCGTGGGGCGTGATTCGTTCGCCGCCATCGCGCGCGACGCGGTCAATGCTTCCGGCTGGTTCGTGCGCCTGGCGCAGCGCGGCCCCGAGGGCAAGGCCATCGCCGCCAACGTGCTCAAGGCGCTCGATGCCGTGGCCGAGGCGGAGGCCGAGTTCGGTAACTCGCCGCGCTCCATTGCGCTTGCCTTCGATCGCTTCCTGGCGGGCAAGGAGGCCCCGGGCGCCCTCAACGAGGGGGGCGACGGCGCGGTGCGCATCATGACGGTTCATGCCTCCAAGGGTCTGGAATATCCGGTCGTGGCGGTCTCCGAGTGCTTTGGCGTGCGTAAGTCCTCGGGTGCGGCACAGATGGGTCGCGTCGAGGGCGGAGCGCAGGTCGTGGCGCTGCCGGCACGCTTCGACGGCGTTAAACTCGCGGACGGTACGTTCGTAAAGGGCGATGACGTCAAAAAGCAGTTTGAGCATGCGTTTAAGGGCAAGGGCACGTCGCTGTGGCTACCGCCGGAGCTCATGGAGGACGTCTGTGCGACGGGTTCTCCCGCCGAGGCATTTGCCCGCCTGCGCAACGACGACCTGCAGCTTTCGCTCGAGGAGCGGGCCCGTTTGCTCTACGTTGCCATGACCCGTGCGCGCGAGCTGGTGATCTTGGCGATGGATGCCGGCGTGAGCCGTGGCAAGGTGACGGCGCCGACCTTCGATGTCGAGACCGATCTGACCTACGACGTGCTGCGCCGCATTCTGCCGACCGACGCTCTGGACATGCCGCAACTCGATGCCGACCGCCTGGTATTCGACAACTCCCAGCCGGGCGACTACGAGCTCATTTCGCTTTCGGACTTTACCTTTGGCGAGCAGGCGTTTGAGGCCAACGCTTCGCTGGATGCCGAGGGCAGGCTCGTTCGTGGCGATACCGATGTCGCCGATAATGCTGCGCACTCAACCGTGCCCGGTCCTGCCGACCCCAAGCCCGATTCGTTTGAACTCGTATATCCCCAGGCGGCGGGCGTGCGCATGGGCACGTGTCCGTTCCCGGCGCGTGATTCGTACAGCTATTCGTCGATCGCCGCGGCGCTCCATGCCGAGACGGAAGACCGTGCCGCCGAGGCGCGTGTTCCCATGGACGAGGCAGGCGACGATGCCGAGTCGGATGGCTCGGAGATGGCCGATGCAGACGTGGCTGCTGTCGAGCCCGCCGGCAACCCCATGGCGCTGGGCTCGGCGTTCCATGCCGCCTGCCAGTGGCTCATCGAGATGGGTGCCGATGCGCTGCCCGCTGAGCGTGCCGATGCGCTGACGCGCCTGTGGTGCCTGACGCCGGAGCAGCGCGAGCGTTTTGACGTTGCCCTGAATCGCTGGCTCAGGTCGTCGGTCCGTGCCGAGCTTCTTGCCTGGCCGTGCGTCCGTGCCGAAGTGCCGTTCTTCTCGCTGGGCTGCGAGGACAAGGACATTGCCCGCTACGGTGCATATGCCGAGGGCGCCATCGATGCGCTGGCGACCGACCCGGCCGATCCGTCACGCGCACTGGTCATCGATTACAAGACGGGTGGCACGCCGGATGAGACACCCGACCAGCTGCTCGAGAAGCACGCCCTGCAGGCGCGCGTCTATTCGGATGTTCTGCATAAGGTGGGCTTTAAGACGGTGACCGTCAAGTTCGTCCGCGTGGAGCAGACGGCCCCAGCTGTCTTAGTCGAGCTCGCCGAGCCCCAGGTGGTCACCTACAACCTCTAACCCTCAGATAACGTGCGGTGGAATCCCTCCCGATTCCACTGCAGCTCAGGGGTAGCTAATTTGGGACGTGTCTCTATAGTTTTGTCAACCGCGTGCTTCGCGCCATTTCGGCATGACGCATCCGGGCGCCTGGCGCCCCCGCTCGGTTTCCTCTTCGGTTGATCCCGCCGCCCGCTAGGCCGCGTACGGGACGGCGTCGCGCATGATCGCGTATATGACCTTGAGCCTCTTCCTCGCGACCGCCTTCAGCGCCTTGCTGTGCCTCATCCCCCTCGCCCTGCACTCCCCGTAGTACCTCCCGAACCTGTTGTCCGTGCCGATGAGGGAGTTGCAGCTGAATATGAGCAGGTTCTTGAGCTGCCTGTTCCCGCCGCGCTGCGGCGACGTCGACCTGATGCTGCTCCCGGAGCGCCTGTCTGACGGCGCCACGCCGCAATAGCTCGCGAGCTCGTCGTGCCCCCTGAACGCGGATATGTCGATCGACGTCACCAGCGCCGCGGCGGTCTTGGGGCCGATCCCGGGCACCGTGAGGAGGCACTCGTAGACCTCGTCGCCCGCCAGCGAGTCGGCCACGAGCGAGTCGAGCTCCTCGATGTCGGCGTCGAGGGAGGCTATCTCCCGGGCGAGCATCCGGACCGCGACGTCCTCGCCGGCCGGGAGCCGCCTTCCCGAGCGCGACGAGGCCAGCAGCGCCTCCCAGAGCCTCCTGGCCCCCGCCGCGGGGGCGCCCGCGCGCCTGGCGGCGTTCGAGAACCTGCGCCAGCCGGCGGCCGAGCACCCGGCGTCCCCGCCGAACTCGGCCAGCATCGACACCTGCCAGCGGCTCGAAGGGTCGACCGCGCCCTCGAGCGCGGGGTCGGCCTCGAGCAGGGTCGCGCGCAGCCTGTTCTTCGCGCGGGTCCTGGCGGACGACGCGAACTCGCGCTGCGACGACAGGATCCGCAGCGAGGCGGCCCCCTCGGGCTCCTCGGGCGCCGGCCTGAGGGCGCGGGGCACGCCGAGCGCGGTGCGCGCGATCACCTCGGCGTCGATGGCGTCGGTCTTCGCGGTGCCGGGGAACATCCCGCGGGCCTGCTTCTCGGCATATCCGGGCAGGTAGGCGCAGGGGTTCCCGTTGTTAGCGCTAATCTAAAATTGACCACTTTCGCAAACGCATCTCGCCGAATGCGCTAACGCGCTTTCGCCGACCCCGCTAACGCACTTTCACCAACTGCGCTAACGGAACTATGCTCCGATCGGGTATCCGACCCGGGAGGAGCGGGATATGGAGCGAAACGTAATGGGAGAGCTGAACGTCTACAGGGGGTCCG
>NZ_JBQHST010000028.1:0-31132 GCF_052066095.1 Collinsella sp. HCP28S3_B9 | reverse complement strand
ATTGCCTTTCCACGAATCCTAGCTTCAGCAATTAAGATTCTAGGCGATAACCGCTTCCTGCTTTCTACGGCCAGGGAAGCGGCCCCTTACACCAACATTCGGCACGCGATCGCGCGATAGAAAATTTCCTAAATAGCGACCTATTTACCAAACAAAAGCTTGCCTACAACATTCTTTAAGCAAATATTCCCAACGATTTGACAACGGGCCTACCGATGAATCCTCAATCGATAGGCCCGCCTGCTATTTACTTAAGCGCCCTTCTTACCAGGTACTTAGAAGCGCCCACGAAGCCTGAAGTCGCTGCAACGGCGGCAAAAGACGGGACGCCTCCGGTAAGGCTATCAAGCTTCCCCTGAAATCCCGGTCTACTGGGAAGCGAAGGCTCAGAAGAAAGATAAAGCGAAAGCTCTTCGGGCAATGTTTCGCGCATTCCCTTCAAGCCTTCCTGCGTCATCCCCGTAACAGATAGGATTTTCGAATTATCAATAACCCTATTAAACATTCGGTCATAGCGAATCTGATAGACACCGCCTCTATGACGTTCAAACTCACTAAGTTCACAAGGAACAACTTCAAGCGACGGTAAAACCTCCCGATACGCATCGGCAACTTGACTCCACGTCATATGGTCAGATCCAGAGACGGTAAAAGCCTCGCCCAGTGCCTTAGAGTTACCGACGAGACGAGAAATCATCTCGGCAACATCGCCGCCCCAACTCATGGTCGATTGCTTTTTGAGCATTGCGGCGGGAAGCGGAACGGGAATCTGATGAATGGCTCTCCAGAGCCATTCATCAGATTCCAGGACCGCAAGCTGCAATCTGCCCACCGCGCCATCGTAAGTTACCGCAGGGCGAATAATTGTCCAGTTACACCCAACCTCAGCTAAAAGAAGGTTTTCACAACGCGCTTTGGAAAGCGCATATTCATCGGTCGCAAGATATTCATCATCGTTAACGATATCAAGCAAGCGAGGAGACTCCTCCGTAATTACAGAGGAGTCAGCATAAACGCGATACGAAGAAGTAAAAACGTATTGCTTAGAAGCTGAAAGAAATTTTTTATATCTATCCCTAAATTCCGCGGTCGACCAGACCATGAAATCAACGATAGCGTCCCAGCTAGAATCGAGCAAACTATTCAAAAATGCCTGATCATGCGCATTGCCGATTGCAAAAGAGATGTGCGCGTTACCAGACTCCCTCGGTCGCCGAGTGGTAACAGTGATGTCCCAGCCACGATTCGCAAGTTTTTCGCACACATGGGAGCCCATGGCTCCCGTGCCTCCCAAGACAAGGGCTTTCAAGGTCTACCTCCCCAGCAATTTTTTGACTGCCGAGATGCCTTTGTCTCCAAGGGCGCCTTTGATAGCCGCCTTAGCAACATGCTTTGCATCAACCTCGATTTGCGAAACAGCCTTAAGAGCATCGCTCTCGGCTTGGCTATCGGTAAAAACTTCCAAAAGAAGTGGACGGTCGTGCATCTCAGAATCCGTAAAACGACCAACAACCGAAGAAAACTCTTCCTTGTTTGATGCGCTTAGATATTCAAAACCAAGATCCTCAGCATAATGATGCATGAGATCAGGGGATTGAGCACCAAAATGACCGCGGGCAGCCATAAAGGAATCAGCATCTTCGCCAAACTGTGCAGCCTTATGACTATAGTTTTTGAACTCGGTGCCAACACCGTTATTGACCAGCATGATACGAAGGTTTGACCCGACATGACGATTGCCCATGGAGTTAAGGTCGTAGAAGCACGCAAGGTCTCCCACAACTCCAAAAAACAACTTTTCGGGAGAAGCGAGCGAAGCGCCTATCAAAGTGGAAACGCAGCCATCGATACCAAAACCGCCCGTGTTACAAAAACAAGAAACGCTGTTTGGAGTCTCAAAGAAGTTCCAACTCCGCAGCGTGTTAAGAATGCCAAGATGTAGCACCGCATTCTCAGGGAGTTCAGACGCCATCTGCTCAGCGCACCAGATATTGGAAAAAGGAAGTTCCGGCATACGATCACGAAGAGAGGCGTCAGCAGCGTTCCATTCATCAGAAACGTTGAAGGTAGCCATCGAATCGGTCTTCGCGGCATAAGACTCAAAGAACTCTTGCTCGTTCATCTCGAAGACATAGCGCAGGGTGCCAAAGGGCTCACGAATCCGCCCATCAGGGTTAACACGCCACACTTCACAGGCGGGAAGATTGAGATATGCACCAGAGATATCACCGATGTAGACAATCACATCGGCATGGTTGCAGGCAATCTGACCGCATTCTTGCTTTGAAACAAGCCCCGCAAGAACACGATAAGCGCCACGATAGTTGCTCGTTTGATCACATAGCACAGCAGCGCCATACGTAGCGCAGAACGAATCAACAGCAGCGGCCAACTTTTCGCTCCACGGGCGATGGGCGCCAACAAATACCTCTACCCGCTTACCCTCGAGCGGCGGAAGGTCATCGCCCGGGAAGATACGATCGATTTTGCGTGCAACAGGCAGACCGTCAGCAGAAAAACCATCACTATAGGTAGTGACTAAATCGATATGAACCGGTCCACCTCCGTGGCGCGTGAGCTCCAGAAGAGCCTCATTGGTGCAAAGTTCGCACTCAAGACGATCGTCCGCAGATGCGATAGAACGCGACTGGAAGCTATAAACACACACATCGTTAAGCGGGCTGCGTCGATCCATCACTTGGGGAACGTTGCGACCGATACGGCCAGGATGCTGAGTAGACGTAACGGCTAGAACGGGAAGTTTGCGGTAAAACGCCTCAGTCAAACCGGGCAGGTAATTACGAGAAGCGGTAGCTCCCGTGCATGAAAGAACAACGGGCTCTCCGGTCTCCGCGGCCATACCGCAGGCCATATAAGCAGCAGATCGTTCGTCAACGGATGAAAACACTTCAAAGAACGGGTCGCCCTGAAGACACTCGACAAAAGTAATGTTAGTAGTGCCGGGGCTCGCAATAATCCGCTTAATGCCATGCTGCTTTAATAGTGAAACAAGAATTTGAACATTACGTTCATCGGTGTATATATTTTGCATTATCAACCTTCCTTTATTGGCGATGCAAATAGGGCAATCTCGCAAAGACGGCTTTGCGCTCTCGAGAATCGAGAAGGAACTTCCAGAAACAAGCGACCATTACAAAACTATATAACGCACCCCAGAGCGAAAAAGATAGCCAGCTGGATACCGGCACCAAGGATGTTCCCGCAAGACAAACAACAACAACAAGCACAGTGACAAACACAACCGGAAGGATCCTCTTCCAAAACTTGAACATATCAAGCCCGATATAGCGTTGGTAATACCAGTTCATAAATACACCGCAGCCAAGAAATATGTAAGTCACATAACCAATAGCGGGCGCCCAATAGCCAAAAGGCCCAGCTAGCACCGCAGTCAAACCGAGATTAATGGCCGCCATACAGAGGTAGGCAACGCTTCTGGCCTTGTGCCTATTTTTAGCTCGTTGAATCTCGATTCCTGTATTCTGAGTCAAAGGAATGATCAACGGCGCAACCATAAGCACGATGAGCCAATATGCATCGGAGAAATCCTCTCCAGCCCACTTAACGATGAAAAACCGCCCCAATAGGACAAAACCGCCAAAGACGTAGCAAAACAACAACGCCTGATATCTGCCGACACGCGTCATAAGAGAAGTTAGCTGATCGTTATCGTTACTTTCCGCAACGATACGGTTGATAAGCGGGACAAACACGTTAGACATGGTAGTAGATAACGAATAAAAAACTTGCCTTATCTGCAAAGAAACGGCAAAGACGGCAACAGTGCTTGCACCCGATAGCGCGCCAAGCAGCATGTTTGGCACACTCTGATTAATGAGTTCACAGACCTGATTAGAAAAAATCCAAGCACTAAATACTGCAATAGCAGCAAATAGCGAGAAGTCAAAGCGACGAACATCAAATCTCATGCCAAGCTTAAAGATGGCAAATCTCGCATTGAGCACTAGCAACGTCAAAGTAACGCCCAGCTGGGCAAAAGCAACGCCAACTGCACCCAGACCAAGATTAAGAAGGACGAATGCCACACCGGGCGTAGCCAATGAAGTAAACATCTGTCGCGTCTGCTGAAACTTAAACTGCTCATGGGCGAGAATATAGGCGTCGAAGACTGTGGAAAAAAGGGTGGCCGTAACATTGAACGCCATTATCCCCATAAGCTGCCCAGCAAGGCCAACCTGATCGAACGTAAAGCTCCCGGAGAAGAAGAATTCAACATTACCTGCAAATAGGAGCCCGAGAAACAGAGCAATAGTGCTGACAATAACGTAAAGAATTAGATACATGCCGTTAAGTCTGCGGATATCTGACTCATCCCCAGTCGCACGTCTTTGGGTATAGAAGCGAATATACGCCTCGGAAAAACCAAAGGTCAAAAGCGTCAGCGAAAATACAAACGAGTTAGACGTTTGGTAAACGCCATAGTCAGCCTGGCCGACAAATGCCAGGAGCATGGGTGTATAGACCAGGTTGACGAGGTTTTTAACAACAATATTGAGGTAGCCGAGCATTACGCCGGCCTTGCGCTGGCTAGCCACGAGCGACACCGTCCAGGGCGCCTCGAAGCCAAACAAGCGAGGACTCACGAAGCGCAGCGAGACGCAGCTCTACACCATCCCAATCAGTACCGAAGATGGCTTCCTCACCAAAAGATGCCTCAGAAGAACGATGCCCAACGAGTCCGAAGTTAGAGCACAGTGTGTCAAAACGCGAGGACATGTCGGCATCGGCACTCACGCGTTCATAAACGGCGAGTGGCCTATGGTGCAGCAGCGCAAATACACTCGCATGGAAGGAATCGGTACAAACAAGATCACTGTGGGCGATAAGCCAAACGAACTCAGATGGACCAATTGCAAGTGCGTCGTCCAAGACATCGATGACCTCAAGACCTCGTGAAGCGGCGAGGGCAGCAATGCGACCATCATTAACATCGTTTCCAAGAACGTATTTGAATACGTAAGGACTGCTGCAGTCAACCTTACCGGGTTTGACAGAGACCTTTTGCCAGTCTGCTGGATCGAGCAGCAATGTCGGATCAAGTACTACGGGAACATCGCGACCAGTAAGGTCATGAACAATATTTGCACCCGCAGCCTCACGGACGGAAATGAATTTGATTCCATCAAGTAACTCGGCAGTTTTTTCACGGTTCTCCGTGATCTCACTCACACCGAAACTGGCGGCATAAGCAATTTTCTTTTCTGCAGGGACCATCGGAAGATATTCCAGTTCGCTGTTAAACTCGAAATCAGGATTCCAAACCTGATCGGAGCCAATGACAAAGTTATCGTAAAACGATGCTAGCCCCGGTGAGGAATACTCTTTTGAAACTATTGAATTCGAGAAGGCAATGAATTGCGAATCGAAGTGCCTAAAGGATCCGATCTTGTCACCACGATGCCCTAATGCGCCCAGCTTTCGTTTTACTGTTTTTAACTTTGTAACTGTCGAACCACGAAAGCCGGCCTCACGCCCAAGCGACTCCACGCAATTACCGCAGTGCTCCAAAACTGTTTGCAAAGCATAGTTCTGAAGCCTATTCCCGTAGTTGATACTCTGAATTGTTAAAATCGCCGATTTCAATATCTCACACCCAATATCTTAATTAAAACAAAAATATACATGGAAGCCATATGGCAAATACAAATGGTGTCAGTGTTTAATCACAGCACGAACCCTCGCTAGCGCACCGTAAATCGCGAATGCAGCATGCAACTTACCTTTCGAGAGAAGTTCCCAAGCAAGACGCCACTCACCGTGCATCCCCAAACTATCCCGGGGACACTCCACAAGGTGCTCGCGCAGCCACACGGCATCGAAAGCTCTGAACCACGCCTCCTGAACTTCCGAAAGCAACGAGCCCGACTTAGTCGCCCTGTTAAACTGCCCCATAAACTCACGTGCCAAAAGAAGTCGAGCCTCTCGCTCTCCAAATAAGCCACGGTCACGCATGACCTCGACAACGGCTGAGTAACGCACAAGCGAGTCAACGTCCTGTGGACGCACGACGCCGCACGTAGAGGATCTGTCAACATCCCAGTGATACGCGCAAAACGGCAAAAATGCCACCTTACCGTTCTCAAGCAGCCAAAGATACTCAAGATTAAAGATACGATCTTCCGAAAACCTAAGCCCCAAAGGAAAAGGCGCAAAATTCGTACCCAAGCGATTGACGGCCTCACTAATCAGATCACGCCGGTACAAACGAGACCAAGCAGCATTGAATTCATAGCGTTCCGCATCCTTCACAAAGCCATTCCATCCACCATCAACCATAACCCGTTTGAGCGAATCGGCGGAAACAACAGATATGTCAGACAAAGACGTTCTTGTATCCCGTACCTCCGTTTTGCCAGCATCAGAACACGAATGCTGGCAAATAATAAGGCCAAGGTCATTTATAACAGCCGCATCAATTAGCACCTCATAGTCACCCGGGAACAGATAATCGTCGGCATCAAGGAACATAATCCAAGAACCATGAGCCGCCGCCAACCCAACATTTCGTGCAGCAGAACGACCTTTATTTTGCTGACGAATTAACCTTACCCGGTCATCGCAATTCGCAAGCCGTGCCACAATTACACTCGTGTCATCAGTCGACCCGTCATCAACTACAACAATCTCACGAAGAGCAGGACCAATCGAAAGTGCACTAGTGACGCTACGTTCTATGGTCTCCTCTGCCTGATAAGCGGGAATGATGACACTGATGGCGTTGAACCCACTTGAGCCAATGCCAAACGTCTCCGGGTCTTTGTAAGCCACATCCTCACCTATCGTCCGACAAGTTTTTTTAAAGCAGTGGTCGCTTTTGGACCAATTAGATAAGAAATTCTCTTATGGATCCTTTGCTTACTCGTCGTCCAAGATCCATCATAATGATGAATTGAATAGCTGTTTTCGGTAAGTATTAAGCGAGAATTTATAGGGTCTTTCGGACAAAAATATTCACTCGGATAAATACGCACGCCAGCGACTTCTTGAATTCCGGGGACGTCACGAAGCCCTTTTTCACGGAGGATATTAGTCACCCTATCAACGACTGTAGTAAGGTCGTAACTTCCATCATCTTTGATAAAATGATCCTGTTCGTAAGAATCAAGGATGTCCCTATACAGGCCAAGCCCAGGATTGGCCGCCAGGCCAAGCCCAGGATTGGCCGCCAGGCCAAGCCCAGAAGCAACCGTTCCTTTAGTTGTCTCGCTGCAGTCAACCTCGAATCCCATGTATGGACCTCGTTCGAGAATGGGCTCCAACGAACGAATAACTTCCACGTCAGTATCGAGGTATATGCCGCCCTGCTCGTAGAGAATCTTAAACCGAGCGTAATCACTGGCAAATGCCCACTTTTTAGCTTTATATGCTTCGCAAGCATACTCACAGAGGCCAAAGTCTAAATTCGACTCGTCCCATCGGACAATCTCATAATCAGGCATAAATTTACGCCAGGAAGAAAGGCACTTTTTTGCTAATGGCGGAAGCGGGTTTCCGCCCAACCATATGTAATGAATCTTCTTTGGTATCAAAGTAACTCCAAGCCAATTCACAAATCGATTATTTATCCAAAGGGATAGGAAGCGGGCTCACGATTTAACCAATCATACAGATCAAGACCTTGCGAGAATCTGTCTGTATCGTTTAGTATCTGACCTTCATTAACCGAGGCAGGATGAAAGACAGCACATTCTAAATCAGGTCGACGTGTCGCAGTGAAACATAGTTTGTTGGGAAAACTGATCTCATCGAACTTACGGAGATCTTCCTCGGTACAACTATTCATCTGGCTAAACTTGATAAACAGGTTGTTCCAATTGAGTCGGTCAACACGTCTGTACCACTTTTCAGCAGCCTCCTTCGCTGTTGAATAGTGAAGAAAAACAATCTCAATATCATCGATTAAGGCAATCGGTTTATCAACTTCCCCTCGATTCTTCAAAACGTCCCAATGCAATGATTCATGAGCATCGATAAACTCGAGGGGTGAAGCAAGGTAGTGTCTGAGGTTCGCAGAGAACCTAACGTAATCGGAAGCGAAAAAATAAAGACCTGCCGTCGGCGACTGGTACGGAAGTCCAAAATAGCGATAGACAGACCCACCCCAACAATTATTTGAAATAATAGAAAAATCGCAACGATTTAAACGCTGACGACGACTCTTTACAAATAAAGGATTAGTCTGCTCGCGAATCTTCCTCTGGATAATCCCAAAATAGTCTCTAGCCATGAAAAACCTCATCTTTGCAAGTCGAACCTGAATGCTCTCGCTGCATAGAGTAAATAGCCTCGGAAATACCGATTAAATTAAAGTTGATACAGATAAAGAAAGCAGAGGTCTCACAAAAAGCAACGAATGAAAAGATGATTAAACCGAATATAGCCGGGCTTAGCCTGCCGCAACGAAAAGCTTGCACAAGTGTTGCAAGCCATGCAACATACATAAGAATAGCCACAAGGATACCCGACTCAAGAACTATATGCGCATATGCATTATCAACCAAAAAGGTACTGAAACTGCCAAATCGAATAAAGGCATCATCGAAATCAAAACCGAACGGCAACGGCGGAAACGAAACTGTAAAATAATGCATTAAGGCAAGTCTTGCTGAAAGAACAGAATCGAGCTCACGCATCCAGCCTACAGAAGGATTATAGGAATACATAAAATAATAAGTCGACAGACTCAAAATAATGAAAGCACCGATTCCCAGTGCAATGAGCAATCGATCGAAAGCTTTTCCCCTCAAGAGGGTTGCAAGAATTGCCAAAAATGCTAATAACAGTATGCACAGAGCTGAAGTTCTGGAAAAAACCACAACACGGCACAAGTAGTACATACAACCGTAAAATATCACGTCAACAATGGTTGCTTTTCGAAACCGCAGAACCGTAAAAGCACATGTCATAGAAAGCAAAAGGACACCAAGACTGTTGGGATGTGTGAAACCAGGAGCCTGCCTAAGCGTGTTGTTTAGAGAATTCATCGTAATCGACGAAATATAACCAGCGCTAGCCGCCGATACCGTTACAAGAATTACTCCAAGCGAGCACCAGAAAGAAACTGAAGCAACATCGCGAACGTCAACACCTTTTCCGGCAACAACAAACAGGAAGAGCAAGAAAATATTCCAACTTCCCGAAAACGCTGTTGACGAGATAACCACGCAGGCACAGATAGAAAACAGAGCAATCTGCCACCGTGAAAAACCCAAACGCAAAATATGAGCTGTCAAAACTACCGTGCAAAACGCCCTGACTCCAAGATAAAACAAATCAAGATGAAGAAAGCTAAGGTCGCGAAAGGTAGTGAAATTTAGGTTGTAGGCGATAAAATACAACGAAAATGCGAATAAATACGACTTTTTATAATTATCTGGAAATGTCGAATTGTCACTAAGCGCCATCCAGCCAATATGACTATACGGATGAACTGAATTCTTAGCCCTCACGCCAGTTTGCCTTACACCTTGTTTCATTATTATTGACCCCGCCACTCACTTACCAGAAACCCGTTTCAAAAGTTCCTCATAATACTCCATCAGTTTTTCTGCATTTGCCTCTGCGGAATAGCCGGCCTTAGCCAACCTTTCTCCAGCGAATGCGTCGCGCCCGTCTTCGATAGCGGCAGATAGTTCCGTGGCCCAGTCTTCCAGTGAAGATTCCAGATCGACAAACCTGCCATTCCCAGCAACATCGCTTTCGGCGGGAACATTCGTCGAAAACACGCACGGCAAGCCAGCCGCCTGGGCCTCGACAGCAGAAATGGGCAGTCCTTCATATAGGGAAGGCATAAAGAACACGTCAAAAACCGAATAAAAGCGAGCGACATCGCTACGAACACCTGGCAAAAACACTTTGTCTGAAAGACCAAGAGAAGCAATCTTGTCTTCTAGCGCGCGACGCCCCTCTCCATCGCCGAGAATAACCAAGCGAGCTTCCGGCACCACTTTGATATAAGTCGCAAACGCATCAATAGCAAAAGAATAGTTCTTTTGTTTAACGAAGCGTCCCACGCAACCTATCACCGGAGCGTTCTCAGAAATACCAAGTTCTGCACGCAGGTTTTCACGGGCGTTAATGCTATATGCAAAATCATCAAGACAAATACCGTTGTTTATGAGTTCAAAAGGCACATTGCCAAACAAGTATTTGCCCGCTTCGTTAGAACAGGCAGAATATGCATTTGCAAAACGCTTACCGAACGCAATAAGCGGGGCGTTTCGCAAGCGATGGATAGCATTGTCGGATGAACTATTAAGGTGACTGTGGATAACTCGCACACCCACACCGGCGCGCCGGCACGCTCGAAGGGTTACGAAAGCATTATTAGGCACATGGCAATGTGCGATGTCATACTTACTTGCAACTTTTCCTAGAACATCGGTCGCCTCGCGAGCAAACTCAAAGGGTGACGTTTTACCATGCGAGACAACGTATACTGAAGAACCTTCTGCCTTCAATTCATCGTCAAGACTGTTGGGGAAAATAAGCCGACCCGATTCAGACGAATGATGAAAAAAATCAAAATGGAAACGGTCCCTATCGATATATCGATTCATGTTGAGAACAAAGCGGGTCACGCCTGAATCCGATGCAAGCGAAGGCACTATCTGAAGAACTTTAATCACAGCTAACCCTATCCAACAAATGCTTTCGGACAATAGACGCGCAGTGGTCTGCATCAAAACCCGCACTGCGAACAAGTGCGGCGTAGATATCCCTATCTATCGACATTCGAACCATCTCAACGGCCCTATCCGCCCAGGCAGGCTCACCGGCAGAGAGCGGTAGTGAGGCTTCGACATCCGTCACATGAGCCTCCGAAGGCAAAGCCTCCGAGCATACAATGGTGCAGCCTGAGCATTGAGCCTCAATATGCACAATCGCAAGTCCCTCAAATAGCGATGGCATAAGAAAACAATCAAGGGCCGAGTAGACGGGAGCCGGATCGGGAAGATATCCCGGCATAATGACTTTTTCTCTAATGGCCAGCTCGTCAACCAATTCTTCGACCTGCGGACGCAAATCCCCCTCGCCCACCATCAGGTAATAAGAATTTGGCTCACGCTTTAGAATCTCAGCGAAAACCCTAATCTGAAAGAAGGGATTCTTTACCTCAGCGATACGTCCGACGTTTCCAAATAAGAACGCATTCTGTGGAATATCGAAGCTTTCGCGAATCTCAGCACGAGCTGCAGCATCGAATCTAAAGCGCTCAGTATCAATCCCATTGTTAACGACCTCGAACGGGCGATTGCCGAAAAGATAACGACCAGCATCACTCGAACAGGCAAGGCAAGCGGTAGCGCTGCCGCTGAGAACGGTTTTTCCAAAGGCATGCATAACCGCCTTAGCCGCTGCTTGTCCAGATCCAAAAGCCGAGTTATGAGAATGGACAACGCGCACGGGAACACAGCACTTCATTGCAACCTCGGAGTAGAGGAACCCCATGCCGTTCATGGTATTGATGTAGACCACATCTGGACTCATAGTATTTACTAATTCAGCAAAACCCTTGGATCCATCGCAGAGCCTTTTTAGCTGCCCTGGTTTATGCCCAGGGAAAACCGTATAGCGATCGATTCCCAACTTAGCAAGCTCGTCGTCAAACGAATCATTCCAGTCCCAACATGAGTACAGCGAAAAAGAAACGCACTTTCCTTGGAGCCGGCGAAAGAGCTCCATGAGAAATGTCTCGATTCCGCCTTGGCCCCATGCCTCGGCGTAGCAGAGCACACGTTTACCAGCCGGATAAGAAATCGGCGCAGGAACTTTGCATACGATCTTACTCAACCCTATCACCCTTACGCCGGAGAACGACACGATAAACGAAAGAGCGCAGTGAGTTGGGCATCAAACAAACCATGGCATGCGGGTAATAGGAACAAAAATAATCGCGCTTGGTGAAATACCCACGCTCAACCTGTGCCCTTTTAAAAGCCTTGGCATACTTAAGGTATTGAACTCCTCCCCTACGGGCATAAAAATCATCGCTTACGCGCATCGCCACAAGCGGTTCACCTAGGTTATCCGCCTTGCACCCGCACGCAAGCATCCTGTTAAAAAGGTCCCAGTCCTCGAAATACAGAAAATCGGAACTGTAGTTACCAGCCTCCATAACCCTCGACTTTCTAAATGTCATCGGAGGGTGGCGAAAGGGATTGCGTCTTTTTGAGTAGATGGAGATAGCATCCATACCCTTGGGAAGATCAGTAGAAGCGATGGGCTTATCGGGTGATTCAACGAATTCAACAACGTCGCTCCCGACCATATCAAGTCCTCTATTAATAGCGGCAAGCTGCTTTTCCATACGGTCAGAACGAGCTACATCGTCTGTATCCATACGTGCAACGATTTCATTAGAGCAAGCGAGCATACCTTGACGCAAGGCATAACCCAGCCCATGATTTTCATCATAGGAAATAAATTTAAAGAGACCTGGGTGCTCAGAGTCATAATCTGAAAGCACGTCTTCAAGCTCGCGTGTAAGCGGACCATCCTTGACCATGACGATTTCAGAAGGAGAAACCGTTTGATTTAGCATGCTGTCTAAAGCCTGAATCAGAAAGGCGGGTTTTTCTTTTTTGTAAATGCTCATCAATACACTGTAAGAACAAGTATCAGTTGTCTGCATTTAACGACCCGTCCTCTCCTTGCCGAACATTGCACCAAAGGTGCCCGTGAAGCATTTCCAGTCCATTCGAAAACAGCGGTTTTGAACGTAACGAAGTTCAATCTTTTGTCGCAAGCCGCTCTCGAACGTCGCTTCATTTCGATCCGTTGCTTGCCAAAGCCCAGTAATGCCAGGCTGGACAGAAAGCAATTCAGCCTTCTCCTCATCCGTAAAATGCTGTTCAAGCTCATCCCTTGTAATGGGGCGAGGCCCAATAACAGAAAGGTCGCCGTTTAGCACATTGAGAAACTGAGGCATCTCGTCGATAGAGCATTTGCGAATGAATAGACCAACCTTGGTAATGCGGGGGTCATCATCGACCTTGCGCTCGACTTCCCACTGATGTAGCTGCTCGGGACTTAGATACTTCTGCACATTGCCAGCATCGGCGACCATGCTGCGAAGCTTAAAAATCCTGATTGTCTTTCCGCCCTTGCCAACGCGCTCTTGCGTATACATAGGGCTGCCGGGCGATTCAAGGCTAATAAGTGCGCACACCACAGCAATAGGAATAAGCAATAGAACACTCATCAAAAGACTGAACACAAGGTCAAACAGCCTCTTAACAAAGCGATAGCCAAGCGTACCGCTGGGCTTAATCTGATTGAAAGCCAGTGCATTCCCCACTGATGCACTGCTCTCTGTCATTTCCTTAGCAGTCACAGTCAAACTTACGTCCCCGTCCCCCAGGGATCCCCCAATCGGTAAATTCAAAGATGCGAACGAATAGCTGGTGCAACGTCTCCCTTACGTTTTGCTGGGGACGTCCAACGCAAGCAGCTCCCTAAAAGTGGAATCGCCATCGCCCACGTCCACCAGGCACCAGCGTTTATGACGGTCGATCTTCTTTACACGGGCCTCTTGCCCCACCAAGGGCCCCTGCTCTATGTGCAGCACGCCGTCTTCTATGCGCGCTACGCTGTTGCGTACCACGCCGTCTTCGTCGAGCACGCTGCGGTACCAGTCCTGCGCATCGTCCGGCATGGGCGCATACGCCCGCTCCCTGCTGCCGGCGATGCGACAGCCAAAGCTCAGCTGAGCCAAAGCCCTATCGAGCGCGGCGGCATCGTGCGTGGCGACGAAGAAATATTCCTTATACATAGGTTTGGTTTGGAGCGACCATGCGCCGTCCCGCTTAAACCAGAACTCCTTTTGCATCACAAAAGCGTCCTGCATAAGGTTGTGCGGGATAATGCGGCGAACCTTTTCGCAGGTCTCGCGCTCTTTTCCATTGGGGGTGTGGACCAGATACCAGCGGACGCGGCCGTGCTGGCTGTTGGTGGTGGCGCCGTTAAATGCGCCGGGCAGCTGCTCTTGGCGCCGTGCCGTCTGTTCCATGTTCTCGCCCCCTCTTTTGGCTTTGCGATGCACGCAAATGCAGGGGCGTTTAGAACAGGCTTCTCGCTCGCAGCTAGGCGCAGTCGCAAAAGTACAGGTTTTCGTATCTTTCGATACAGGTCATTATACGAGTTAATTCAGGCCGATTTCCCAGATTACGCAAATTGCTGCGCAAGCAGACACATCTCCATACCCCTCTACAAAAACCTGTACCTTTTTGTGCAAAAAACCGCTCATCCAGCGGCTTTTTTTGTTTGGGCATTAAAAAAGGCGACCGCCCTTTGTGGACGGTCGCCTTATACGTATTGTTGTTTTGTTCGCCTTAGGCGCGAGTCTTAATCTCCTCGGTCACCTTGGCCACAAACTCATCGACGCTCAACTGGACGGTCTCGTTGGAGCGATCGCGGACGGAGATGTTGCCGGCCTCGACCTCCTTCTCGCCCAGGATGAGCATATAGGGCACGCGGTCGATGCTGCGGGCCTCGCGGATCTTGTAGCCGATCTTCTCGTCGCGGTCGTCGCAGACCACGCGAATGCCGGCCTCCTCCAGCTTGGCGCACACCTCGTGGGCATAGTCGCGGCTCTTCTCGGAGACCGGAAGCGCCTTGACCTGCACGGGAGCCAGCCAGGTGGGGAACTTACCCGCAAAGTGCTCAATCAGAATGCCAATAAAGCGCTCGATGGAGCCAAAGCACACGCGATGCAGCATAATGGGGCGCTTCTTGGTGCCGTCGGCGTCCACGTACTCCAGGTCAAAGTTGAGCGGCATCTGGAAGTCGAGCTGCACGGTACCGCACTGCCAGGTACGGCCGAGCGAGTCCTCCAGGTGGAAGTCGATCTTGGGGCCGTAGAAGGCGCCGTCGCCCTCGTTGACCTCGTAGTCCATGCCCAGCTGCTCAAGAGCGGTGCGCAGGCCCTCTTCGGCGCGAGCCCAGTCCTCGTCCGAACCCATGGAGTCCTCGGGGCGGGTGGAAAGCTCAACGTGGTACTTAAAGCCAAACTTTTGGTACACGGAGTCGATGAGGTTGACCACGCCCACAATCTCGTCGGTCAGCTGGTCGGGGCGCACAAACAGGTGGGCGTCGTCCTGGTTAAAGCAACGCACGCGGAACAGGCCGTGCAGGGCGCCACGCAGCTCGTGGCGGTGCACCAGACCAATCTCGCCGGCGCGAATGGGCAGCTCGCGATAGGAGTGCGGCTTGGAGGCGTACACCAGCACGCCGCCCGGGCAGTTCATGGGCTTAATGCAGTACTCTTCGTCGTCGATGACGGTGGAGTACATGTTGTCCTTGTAGTGGTCCCAGTGGCCCGAGGTCTTCCACAGCTGCTTGTTCATGATGAGCGGCGTGGAGATCTCCACGTAGCCGGCCTTGTGGTGGATCTCGCGCCAGTAGTCCAGCAGCGTGTTCTTAAGGATCATGCCGTTGGGCAGGAAGAACGGGAAGCCGGGGGCCTCATCGCGCATCATAAAGAGGTCCATCTCGCGGCCGATCTTGCGGTGGTCGCGCTTCTTGGCCTCCTCCAGCATGTGCATATGCTCGTCGAGCTCTTCCTTGGTGGCAAAGGCGACGCCGTTGATGCGGGTGAGCATCTTGTTGTCCTTGTCGCCCTTCCAGTAGGCGCCCGAGACGCCGGTGAGCTTAAAGGCCTTGAGGGCCTTGGTGTAGCAGATATGGGGGCCGACGCACATGTCGATGTAGTCGCCCTGCTGGTAGAAGGTGATACGGGCGTCGTCGTCCAGGTCGCCGATGTGCTCGACCTTGTACTTCTCGCCGCGCTCCTCCATAAGGGCGATGGCCTCGGCGCGGGGCTTCTCGTACACGGTGAACTTGAGGTTCTCCTTGCAAATCTTCTTCATCTCGGCCTCGATCGCGGGGAAGTCGTCCTCGCTGATCTTGACGCCCTCGGGCAGGTCGACGTCGTAGTAAAAACCGTTGTCGGTCGCGGGACCGTAGGCAAAGTCGGCCTGGGGGTACAGGCGCTTGATGGCCTGCGCCATGATGTGCGCGGCGGAGTGGCGGATGACGTGCGTGACCTCGTCCTGCGGGAGCTCGGCCACCGAACCGTCATTGTAGAGTGCCTTCATGGGTATGTTTTCTCCTCTCGGATGCCTGGTGCAAGTGCTGCTTGGCGCCGTGCGGTGTGCATTGCGCTTGCCGGCGCGTGCGTTTTGACTTGCATCATTATAGGCAGGTTACCTAGGTATACAAGCGCCCGCCGCACCTGAATGGCACGGCGGGCGATTTTCTACGCATGCTTCATCGTGTGGGGGCGGGGCTGCGTGCGGCTTGCGCGCGGCGCGCGGGGCCCGTGGCTTGCGGCCGGCCCGGCGATGGATGCGCTACTGGATGCGAGTTCGGCAGTAGGGGCAGACCTTCCAGTGCGCGTCGAGCGGGCGATGGCAGCTGGGGCACACGTTGCGAACCTGGGTATCGCACACCGGGCAGACCACAAAGTCCTTCTCGATGGGCGCACCGCACTGCGGGCAGGTGCCGTACTGGGCAAGCTGGCGCTCGCGCAAGGCCATGTCCAGCTCCTGCTCCTCGCGGTCGGCCGCATAGGAGTGCGGGCGCAGGACCAGGTAGGCGATGAGGCCTACAAACGGGATGAGGGCAATGATGCCCCATGCCACGTAAGCGCTAGCGCCGCGGCGGCGGGCGTCAATAAACACATAGACGACCGACAGCACGTACAGGGCGATGATAAAGCCAACAAAGGCATAGATGACGCCCATAAGCTGCGGCGACATGAGCTCAGAGATGTACTTGGACATAAGGTGGGCCTTTCGGGATAGTTACAACTCGAGTTAGTGTAACACGGGGGTTAACGATTTGGCAGGTCGCAGGCATGGGCGGATAGAAACATCTCAATCTGTAACAGGTGAGAGCGGAATCCTGGTCCAGATGTTACAGAATTAGACAAACCGTTCTCTCCCAGACTTAAATCTCAATCTGTAACATCTTGGCTCCAGGATCAGTCCCTACTGTTACAGATCAAGATGAACGGTGAGCCCTCCGTTAAATATCTCAATCTGCAACAACTAGGGGCCAGAAACCCTTCTATCTGTTACAGATCAAGACAAAGGAAAATGTCCAATCTCAATATCCCAATCTGTAACAACAACTCGGCAAAAACAGGTCTAACTGTTACAGATTTAGACATTCGAAACCGACTGATGGGTTCATCTAAATCTGTAACATCTAGACCCCAAATCGATCCCAAGATGTTACAGATCGAGACAGATGACCTCTCCCTGACTTTAAATCTCAATCTGTAACACATAGGACCGATTTTCTACTCTTACTGTTACAAATTAAGACAAACAGAGGGCCCGCCTGGCAAACGTCTCGATCTGTAACATCTGGAACCCAACTCTTCTGCTTACCGTTACAGAACGAGACAAACCTTTGACAACAGGGGTGCCAGACGAGGTCACCGATTGACCTGAGTCTCCCCTCGCCTGCCGTTGGCGGATGCAGCGGGGCTGTTCGCCGCATTGCCGCTGCGCGGGGGATGCGCACACCGTAGGATAGCCTTATTGACAGCCTGTCAACTCGTCTTGGAGGCACTGTGGCAGAAACGTTTGATATCGCGATTGTGGGCGCGGGCATCACCGGATGCGCCATCGCGCGGCAGCTCGCACGCTATGACCTGTCCATCTGCGTGGTCGAGGCGGCCAACGACATTGCCCTGGGCGCGTCGAAGGCCAACGGTGGCCTGGTGCACGCCGGCTACGATCCGGCGCCGGGCACGGTTAAGGCCCAGGTCAACGCCCGCGGCTGCGAGCTATATGGCACGTGGGCCCAGGAGCTGGGCTTTTTGTTTTGTCGCACCGGGTCCATGGTACTGGGATTTAGCGACCAAGACCGCGCGCAGCTGGAGCAGCTGCAAAGCAACGGGCTGGCAAACGGCGTACCCGAGTTGGCGATCATCGGGGCCGAGCGCATCCACGAGCTGGAGCCGCGCGCCAGCGCCCAGGCCACGTGCGCGCTGTGGTGTCCCTCGACCGGCTATGCCGATCCGTTTGAGGTCGCCATCGCCGCGATGGAGAACGCCGTAGCCAACGGCGTGACGTTTGTGCGCTCCGCACCGGTGGAGACGATCGAGGTAGCTCCCGGCGCTGGCGACAGGAGCGGTGACGGGACCGCTCGTTTTACGCTGGTGACACCGGCCGGTGATGTGCGCTGCCGCTATTTGATTAACGCGGCGGGCAACGGCGCCGCAGACATCTCGCATATGGCGGGCGCCGAGGAGTTCCAGATGGTCTGGCGCCAGGGCAACATTGTGGTGCTGGACAAGGAGCCGCGTGCACTCATGCCGCTCTACCCCGTTCCCACGCCGGTTTCCAAGGGCGTCATCGTCACGGGCACCGTCCACGGCAACACCGTGATCACCGCGACCGCCGCCGTGCGCGAGCCCGGCGACACGCAGACCTATGCGAGCGATGTCGACGCGCTGCTGGGCGGCGCGCGCAAGCTGGTGCCCGATCTGGATACGCGCCGCGTGGTGCGAGCGTTTGCCGGCGGGCGTCCGGTCATTAAGGGAACGAACGACTTTTTTATTGAACAGTCCGCCGTGGTGCCGGGGCTGTTCCAGGCGGCGGGCATTCAGTCGCCGGGCGTAGCGAGCGCTCCGGCCATTGCCGAGAGAATGGAGCAGGTGCTGCGCGAGGCGGGCGTTGCTTTGCGCGAGCGGGCCGATTGGGATCCGATTCGCCGCGCGCCGGACGACTTCGACCGTGCGCCGCTTGCGCGCAAGGAAGAGCTGATCGAGTCCGACCCCGCGTGGGGGCAGATCGTCTGCCGCTGCGAGACGGTGCCCGAGGCCGAGATCGTGGCCGCGATTCGACGCCGCCCGGGTGCGGTCTCGGTCGAGGGCGTCAAACGCCGTTGCCGCGCCGGCATGGGTCGGTGCCAGAGCGGCTTTTGCCAGAGCCGCGTGGTGCGGATTCTGGCCCGCGAGCTGGGCTGCGATCCCAGCGAGGTGCTGCTGGAGGACACTGGCTCGTGGCTCGTTGAGGGACCTTTGAAGGGGGTGCGCTAGGATGGCAGAATTCAAATCGAGCGCGATTGATAGCGATGCCGTTGAAACAGTACCTACGCAGGCGTTCGACGTAGTCGTTATCGGCGGCGGACCTGCCGGCATGGCGGCCTCACTTGCTGCACACAAGGCCGGAGCGCGCGTGGCCATCGTGGAGCGCGAGCAGCACCTGGGCGGCATCCTGCGCCAGTGCATCCACCCGGGCTTTGGCCTCTCACACTTTAAGCAGGAACTGACCGGTCCCGAGTACGCACAGCGCTTTATCGACCAGGTGCGCAAAACCGATATCGCACTGTTCCTGGACAGTATGGTGATTGGGATCGACTCAAGCGAGGACAAAGTCGCAGGCACGGGCACAAGTGGCGCGGCGAGCGAAGCCTCGGCACACACCGTCACGCTCATGAGCCCCGCCGGCATGTTGCAGCTCACCGGGCGCGCCGTCGTCCTTGCCATGGGGTGTCGCGAGCGCACGCGCAGCGAGATCAAGATTCCCGGCAGCCGCCCCGCTGGCGTGTTTACCGCCGGCCTGGCGCAGCGATACATCAACATCGACAACCTCAAGCCCGGCTCGCGCGCCGTCATTTTAGGCTCGGGCGACATTGGGCTCATCATGGCGCGTCGCTGCACGCTCGAGGGGATTTCGGTCGAGGGCGTGTACGAGCTTATGCCATACGCCAACGGCCTGCGCCGCAATGTGAAGAACTGCCTGGACGATTTTGGCATTCCGCTGCACCTGTCCACCACCGTCACGCGCGTGATTGGGCACGACCGCGTGGAGGCCGTCGAGGTGAGCCAGGTCGGCGAAAATCTGGCGCCCATTCCGGGGACCGAGCGCATCGTTCCGTGCGACACGCTGCTGCTTTCGGTAGGTTTGATTCCCGAGAACGAGCTTTCGGTAGGCGCGGGTGTTGAGCTTGACCCGCGCACGCGCGGCGCCGTGGTGGACCAGAGCCTGCAGACGGGCGTGCCAGGCATCTTTGCCTGCGGCAACGTGCTGCACGTGCACGACCTGGCCGATAACGTGACGGCCGAGTCCGAGCGTGCCGGTGCGGCTGCAGCGACGTACGCGCTGGGGACCGGCACGGATGTCGAGACGGGCGCTGGCTGCCAGCTCACGGTCTCCCCTGCCGACATTGCCGGCTACGCGCTGCCGGGACGCATTACGGCCGTGGCACTCACCAGGCTCAACTTCCGCGTGCGCCGGCCGGTCGATGCCGCCCGCGTGCGCATTCTGGCGGGCGACGAGGAACTGCTTACGGGCAAGGTCCGCGCGTTTAAACCGAGCGTTATGGAAAGCTTCCCGCTGCCGGCAAAGGTTATACAGCGAGCGCTCGACCTGGGTGCCAGCGAGATTATCCTTTCCGTCGAGCCCGTCGAGGAGGCATAGCCATGAGCACAAATGCGATCGAGACGCTACAGTTCAACTGCACCACCTGCCCATCCGAGTGCCTCCTTACGGTGGAAGTGGAGCGCGGGGCCGACGACCGCGTGGCGACGGTGCGCGCCGTGACCGGCAACAGCTGCCCGCGCGGCGATAAGTTCGCACATCAGGAGCTCACCTGCCCCATGCGCGTCCTCACTACCACCGTGGCGGTATCAGGCGGCGACGAGGCGCTGCTGCCCGTCCGCACGGCCGAAGCCATCCCGCTCCAAATCCATGCCCAGACCATGGACCTCATCCGCGGCCTAGTGGTCAAAGCCCCCATCCGCATGGGCGATGTAGTCCTCCCCAACCTCCTAGACACCGGTACCGACCTCATCGCCAGCATGGACATCGACCCGGCCTAAGCAGCTCGTTTGGGACGGTGCTCTTTTAGCTACCCCGCATCCGCCCCGCCCCTCCTCAATTGCGGTGAAATAATTCCCGATTTCCGTCAAAACCCCGGCATCAAGGAACTATTCCACCGCAACTTGCCTTGGGATCGGTATTTAGCTTGTACCTACTTTAGTGCCATTCCAAAACTATGCCGGATTACGGGGCTGATTCGGAGACCCCCACCCATACCGGCAATTTTCGATTTTTGATAAGCCTTCTACCTGCGGTTTTAATTTCTCGATTATTCCCATGGTCAAGTAATACAGGTCCAGCCCCGTAATCCGCCATAGTTTTGAAACCAGCCCATTTGGGACGGGACCATATTGACTACTTTTACCTATCAGCTCGCATGTTTGACGCAGCTAAAATAGCCCCGTCCCAAATTGACTACCCTGGCATTGGGGATACCATGGTGGCAACCTAACGAAAGGACGATGTATGGCACAGATCGATGACCAGCGCGTGGCACGCGTGCTCGATGCGCTCGAGGCTCAGCACCCCGGCGCGCAGCTGCTCGTAAACGACCCGTGGTCGATTTATTACCTGACCGGCTTTTATGCCGATATGTTCGAGCGTTTTTGCGGCGTACTGCTCGCACGCGGTAGCGAGCCCGTGATCTTGGTCAACGCGCTGCATCAGCTGCCCGAGTATGACAATGCCCGCGTCGCGTACCACACCGATACCGACGTCGTGGCCGACGCCATCGCTCGCGAGGTTGATCCGACCAAACCGCTCGGCATCGACACCGTCATGCGCTCCGGCTTCTTAATGCCCCTCATGGAGCGCCATGCCGCGAGCGAATTCTTCCTAGGCGATTTTGCCGTGACCGCCGCGCGAACCTACAAAGACGCCGGCGAGCAGGAGCTTATGCGCGTGTCCTCGGCCGCTAACGACGCCGTGATGGCCGACGCGATCGAGCTCGTCCACGAAGGCGTGACAGAGCGCGAGATCGCCGACCAGATGCTTGGCCTGTATCGCAAGCACGATTGCGAGGGCTTTAGCTTTCCGCCCATCATGAGCTTTGGCGCCAACGCCGGCGACCCGCACCACGAGCCAGACGATACGGTACTCAAGCGTGGCGAAGTGGTGCTGTTCGACATTGGCGGGCGTCGCCGCAACTATTGCTCGGACATGACGCGCACGTTCTTTTGGGGCGAGCCGGACGAGGAGACGGCACGCATCTACGACATCGTGCGCCGCGCCAACGAGGCCGCCGAGGCGCTCATCGCCCCGGGCGTGCGCATGTGCGACCTGGACCGTGCCGCGCGCGACGTGATTGAGGACGCGGGTTATGGCAAGTACTTTACGCACCGTCTGGGACACTCGATCGGCCTGCAAGACCACGAGCCGGGTGACGTCTCGCTCGTCAATGAGCAGGTCGTGGAGCCGGGCATGACGTTTTCCATCGAGCCGGGCATCTACCTCCCCGGCCGCACCGGCGTCCGCATCGAGGACCTTGCCCTGGTCACCGAGAGCGGCGTCGAGATCCTCAACGCCTACCCCCACGATCCGGTCCGCCTAGACTAGGCAATGCGGCAAAGGGACAGCCCCTTTGCCGCATCACATGAATGCCGCCACGAAATGGGCCTATCTACTACGTTTAACCCGCATGGGGCGACCATGCGGGTATTTTTTGAAAATTTACAAGCCTTCTACCTGCGGTTTTGATTTTGCGATTCTCGGCATGGTTGAGGGTAGCCGGTCAAACGTAGTAGATAGGCCCATTTCGTGGCGAGCAGGCAAACTAGCTACCCTGCGGAAGGGATCTAGCGGAGCAGACCGGCAACTTCGCCGGCCAGGGTGATGGTGCCTGCTGCTATGAAGGGCTCGCCTGCGGCCTCAAAGGCCGCGAGGGCCTCGGACACGCTGGGGTACACGCCTGCGAGCTTATCGGAGTCCACCAGGGCAGCAAGCTCCTCCGCCGGCAGGGCGCGATCGGAATCGGTCTGTGTGACGACCACGCGCGGGAAGGCCGGGATCAGCACGTCGACGATACCCGCCACGTCCTTGTCTGCCAGCGCGGCGCACAGCAACGTGGGGCGATTCTCTACGCACGGATCGATCTCGTCCAAGGCGCTCACAAAATTCTCGCAGCTCTGGGGGTTATGGCAGGCGTCGATCAGCTTGAGCGGGTCGGTTCCCAACACATCAAAACGGCCCGGCGTGGGGCAGCCCATAAGCGAAGCATCAAGCGCCTCGTGGTCGAGCTCGCGACCCAGATACCCCTCGCAGAGCATAATCGCGCACGCGGCATTCTGCGGCTGATACGCTGGCTTAACCATGCTCGACGTATAAATCGCACGCGGCGTGATACAGCTAAACTCAACCGTATCGCCCACATGCGCCGGCACCTTGGTCGTGGCGTGGCTCACCACCAGCGGCACCACACCACACTCGCGACAACGGTTGTCCATAACGCGCTGAACGCTCGGCTCATGCGTGCCCTCGCCCAGCACAACCAGGCGTCCGGGCTTAATGACGGCGGCCTTCTCCCCCGCAATGGCCTCGAGCGTATCGCCCAGAATGCGCGTGTGATCGAGTCCGATGCCCGTGATGGCAACGGCAACGGGATCGGTCGCGCTCGTGGCGTCCCAGCGACCGCCCATGCCGACCTCGAGCACGGCAACATCCACGCGAGCCTCGGCAAACACCACAAGCGCGGCGGCCGTCAGCAGGTCAAACGGCGTGATGGTATAGGCACGCTCCCCCGCCACCACGCGGCGCGCATTCACTCGATGCCCCGCCTCAACAGCAGCAGAAACGCCACGGGCAAACGCCTCATCGCTCACGACGTGCCCATCGACCTCCATGCGCTCGGGATAGCGAACAAGCTGCGGCGACGTATAAAGCGCAGCCTTGAGTCCCTCGCCGCGAAGGATAGCAGCCGAAAAACGCGTCGTCGAAGTCTTGCCATTGGTACCGGCAACCTGAATGCAATCAAAGTACTCGTCCGGCCGCCCCAGCTCATCGAGCATATCGACAACCGTCTCGAGCAGAGGACCAGCATCCCCAGAAATCCGCCCCGTATCGGCAGCAAGCCCCACAGCCTCACTAAACGAAAGCAAATCAAACGAGAAAGGAACGACATACGACCCAGAACGCTTAGCCATAACCCAAAGTCCCCTCAACATAAAAAGAGGCCCGAATCAACAACGAGCCCTTCCCATTCAAAATATCAGCCAAACATCGCTTTGCAGCAGAATCAAGGCCACGACCAAGTGGCCCTAACTAACCAGTTGCAAACAACCACGTAAACGACCTGGGAGCGGTTTGGGGCTTTGCTCGATACAAGTTCCGCACGAGCCGAAGGCCACTTAATGTGGCCTTCGTGCGAGCAGGACTGTCCGCAGTAGCGAGCAATGCCCCAAACCGCGCCCCCGAGTAAACCTTACGAGAAGTCAGCAACCTGAGCAGTCAGCGCCTCCAGGATCTCCTTGAGCTCAGCTGCACGGTCCCTCTTCTTCTGGACCACCGCGGGCGCGGCCTTGGCCACAAAGCCCTCGTTGGCGAGCGTCTTCTCGCAGCCGGCGAGCTCCTTCTGGGCCGCGGCAATCTCCTTCTCCAGACGTGCCTTCTCGGCCGAAAGGTCAACCTTGCCCTCGAGCACCACAAAGACCTCGACGCCGCTGTCGACCACGGCGATGCTCGCAGCCGGCTTCTCAACATCGGTACCCATGACCAGCGAGGCGGTATTGGCCAGTGGCTCGATGGTCGAGCGCAGGCTCTCGAGCTTCTCGATGTCCTCGGCACCGGCACGCACGACCACGTCGAGCTCGGCCTTGGGGCTCAAGCGATAACGCGAACGCGTGGCACGGGCGGCAGAAACAACGGTACGACACAGCTCAAACGCGCGCTCGGCGTCCTCGTCGACATACTTGACATAGTCGGCGGGCTCGGGCCACTTGGCGATCATGAGCGCCTCGGCGCGGTCCACGTTGCCCTCGGCGTCCAGGTCGAGCACGCTCGCCGGCATGTTGTCCCAGATCTCCTCGGTGACAAACGGCATGAGCGGGTGCATCAGGCGAATAGAGGTATCGAGCACAAAGATCAGGTTTCGCTGCGCCTGCAGACGGCCCTCGCCCTTCAGGCGCGCCTTGGTGACTTCGACGTACCAGTCGCAGACCTCGTTCCAGAAGAACTGCTGAACGCCGCGGGCCATGTCGCCAAAGGTGTAGTTCTCGATGCCCTCTGTGACCATCTTGACGGCCTTGGCCAGACGGCTGAACATCCAGGCGTCGGCCGGCGTCTCTACGACGGGCTCGCCGGGCGTGTAGCCCTCCATGTTCATAAGCAGGAAGCGGCTCGCGTTCCAGATCTTGGTCACAAACGACTTGGCCTGCTCGGTACGCGGGCTGTCGATAAGCTTCTTGGTCTTCTTGTCGATGTTCGCGTCAAACTTGACGTCCTGGTTGTTGGTGCAGAGCGTCAGCAGGTTGTAACGCATGGCGTCGGCACCGTACATGCCAATGAGGTCCATAGGGTCAACGCCGTTGCCCTTGGACTTGGACATGCGGCTGCCGTCCTTGGCAAGAATCGTCGGGTAGATGACGACGTCCTTAAACGGCACCTCGTCCAGGAAGTACAGCGAGCTCATGACCATGCGGGCGACCCACAGCGCGATGATGTCGCGCGCGGTGACGAGTGCCGTCGTGGGGTGATGCCCCTCGAGCAGCTCCGGCTTTTGGGGCCAGCCCTGCGTGGCGAAAGTCCACAGCTGCGAGCTGAACCAGGTGTCCAGCACGTTCTCGTCCTGATGCACGTGATGACCGCCGCACTTAGGGCACACGTCGGTGTCCTCGGTAAGGGCATCCTCCCAGCCGCAGTCCTCGCAGTAGAACACGGGAATACGGTGGCCCCACCAAAGCTGGCGGCTGATGCACCAGTCCTTGAGGTTCTCCATCCAGGTGGTATAGGTCTGCGTCCAACGCGCGGGGTGGAAGGTCACCTTGCCGGAGTTGACGGCATCGAGCGCCGGCCCCTTGAGCTTGTCGACGGCCACAAACCACTGCTCGGACAGCCACGGCTCCAGTGCGGAGTCGCAACGGTAGCAGTGCATGACGGAGTGATCGTGATCCTCGACGTGATCGAGCAGGTCGTGCTCCTCAAACCACTTGATGACGGCCTCACGGCACTCCTCGCGGGTCATGCCGGTAAACTCGCCGTAGCCCTCGACGACCACCGCATGCTCGTCAAAGATGTTGATCTGCGGCAGGTCGTGGGCCTGACCCATGGCGTAGTCGTTGGGGTCGTGGGCCGGGGTGACCTTGACAAAGCCGGAGCCAAAGTTGGCGTCGACATGCCAATCCTCAAAGATGGGGATCTCACGGTCGACGATGGGGAGCTTGACGGTCTTACCCACAAAGGCGGCCTTCTCGGGGTCCTTCGGGGAGACAGCCACGCCCGTGTCGCCGAGCATGGTCTCGGGGCGCGTAGTGGCGACGACGATGTAGTCCTGGCCGTTGACCGGCTCGGTCAGCGGGTAGCGCAGGTGCCACAGGTGACCCTTCTCGTCCTTGTACTCGGCCTCGTCGTCCGAGATGGCGGTGGTGCAGTTGGGGCACCAGTTGACGATGCGCTTGCCGCGGTAGATCAGGCCGTCGTGGTACCAGTCGCAGAACACCTTGCGCACGGCCTGGGCGTAGTCCTCGTCCATGGTAAAGCGCTCGTTATCAAAGTCGACGGAGCAGCCCATACGCTTGATCTGCTCGACGATGATGCCGCCGTACTCGTGGGTCCAATCCCAGCAGGCGTCGACAAACTTATCGCGGCCGATCTCCAGGCGGCTGATGCCCTCGCTCTTGAGCTTCTTGTCGACCTTGGTCTGCGTGGCGATACCGGCGTGGTCGGTACCGAGCACCCAGCGGGTGGACCTGCCGCGCATGCGGGCCATGCGGATGATGGCATCCTGGATGGAATCGTCGGTGGCGTGACCCATGTGGAGCTTGCCGGTCACGTTGGGAGGCGGAATGGTGACAGTGCAGTCGCCCACGCCCTCACGGCGCTTGTAGTAGCCGCCGTCGAGCCACTTCTGCAGGATCGCCGGCTCGTTGGTCGACGGATCGTAGTTTTTGGGCATCTCTTCCATATATCTCTCCCGTCCCACCGGGGAGGAATGTAGGCCCGCCAGGGTCTGCATTCCTCCCCTTAGGTATCGATTACTTCAGTCTGATACGACTTCGCTGAGGCTTAAACAATCACACAGAATAACACAGGTAGTTGGGGTTATTGCGTATATATAAAATAGCCTCCGACCGCGGGTGGTCGGAGGCTATTCAAATTCACATTTGCGAAACCTACCATTTAGGGACAGGTTTATTTTGGTCGGTTTTATATGGGCAAACATCATTCTCCCTGATAAAACCTGCCAAAATAAACCTGTCCCTTTTTGGCAGGTTTACCCGTAGATGCGCTGGGGCTGTTCGGTGCCCTTTACGGAGGCTTCGGTCACGATGACCTTGGCGACTCCTTCCTCGCTCGGCAGGTCGAACATCGTCTGCTGCAGCACGTCCTCGCAGATGGAGCGCAGGCCGCGGGCGCCGGTCTTGCGGGCAAGCGCCATGCGGGCAATCTCGTGCAGGGCGGCGTCCTCAAACTCAAGTTCAACGTCCTCGAGCTGGAACATCTTGCGGTACTGACGCACAACGGCGTTCTTTGGCTCGGTCAGGATCGATACCAGGTCGTCCTCGTCGAGCGCCTGTGTCTGGGTGACGACGGGCGTACGTCCCACAAACTCGGGGATCATACCAAAGGCGTTGAGGTCCTGCGGAAGCACCTGACGCAGTAGGTCGTTCTCGTCGACCGAGGTGGGGCCGGCGATCTCGGAGTTAAAGCCCACGCCCTTGTTGCCCACGCGATCGGCGATGATCTTGTCCAGACCCACAAAGGCACCACCGCAGATAAACAGGATGTTGGTCGTGTCGATCTGCAGCAGCTCCTGCTGGGGATGCTTGCGGCCGCCGGTGGGCGGAACGCTTGCCACCGTGCCCTCAAGGATCTTAAGCAGCGCCTGCTGAACGCCCTCGCCCGAAACGTCGCGGGTGATGGAGAGGTTCTCGGCCTTGCGGGCGATCTTGTCGATCTCGTCCACGTAGATGATGCCGACCTGCGCACGCTCGATATCGCCATCGGCAGCATTGATGAGCTTGAGCAGGATGTTCTCCACGTCCTCGCCCACGTAACCGGCCTCGGTGAGTGCGGTGGCGTCGGCGATGGCAAACGGCACCTCGAGGATGCGCGCGAGCGTCTGGGCGAGCAAGGTCTTACCGGTACCGGTGGGACCGAGCAGCAAGATGTTGGACTTGGCGAGCTCCACCTCGTCCATATCGTCGTCGAGCCGCGAACCCGCACCCGAGGCCTCGTCAAAGGCCGAAAGCGCGGCGCCGCCCTCGATCACGCGACGGTAGTGGTTGTACACGGCAACCGACATGGCGCGCTTGGCGTCTTCCTGACCCATGACATAGGCCGAAAGCTCGTCATAGATCTCGTGCGGGGTCGGCACGTGCGTAATGACCTGACGCACGTCGTCCTCGAGCTCAAAGCCCTCGGCCTCGGGATCCATGGCAGGCTGCCCGGCAGCCTGACCGTGGTCGTTGAGGAAGCCCGGCAGCTTGCCGTTGCAGGCGGCATCCATAAAGTCCGAAGCCAGCGACTCCTCCAAGATCTCAGAGCAGGCGGCAACGCACTCGTCGCAGATAAAGATGTTGGTAGGGCCCTTTACAAGGCGGCGCACCTGACCCTGCTCTTTTCCGCAGAAGGAGCAGCGGATGGGGTTGCCGTTCTCGTCAAAGTTGTCCTGCATGTTACCGGCCATCCTAGGCGTCCTTCGCGGCAAGATCGCGCGAGGTGACGATACGGTCGATCAGGCCGTAGTCAAGCGCCTCGGTAGCGGTCAGGTAGTTGTCGCGCTCGGTATCGGCCTGGACCTTCTCGATCGGCTGGCCCGAGGCGTCGGACAAGATCTGGTTGAGCTCGCGACGGGTCTTCTTGATCTCCTCGGCCACGATCTCGATCTCGGTCTGCTGACCCTGGGCACCGCCACTGGGCTGGTGAATCATGACCTTGGAGTGCGGCAGGCAGAAGCGCTTGCCCTTGGCGCCGGCCGAAAGCAGCACGGCGGCCATAGACGCGGCCATACCGACGCAAATGGTGGAGACCTGCGGCTTGATAAAGTTCATAGTGTCCAGAATCGCCAGGCCCGAGTAGACCTCGCCACCGGGCGAATTGATGTAGAGCGAGATATCCTTCTCGGCATCCTGGCTCTCAAGATGCAGCAGCTGGGCAACGACCAGGTTGGCGCTGACGGAGTTGATCTCCTCGCCCAAGAAGATGATGCGGTCGTTGAGCAGGCGCGAATAGATATCGTAGCTGCGCTCGCCGCGCGGCGTCTGCTCGATAACGTATGGCACGAGGGCGGAATCGAACTTAGCGATCATACGCATCTCCATTTCTCTCTTGCGGACCAAATTGGTTCTAGATAAACGTACGGTGCCCGCATGCTATGCATTGGCTGGCACCGTACGAAGCAACCGAATAACCGGTTTATAACTTTACCCCATCACGGGCGCCTGCATGCGCTCGCGGGAAAGGTGGCGAGAATTACTCGGCGTCCTTGGCGGTCTCGTCGACCTCGGTCACCTTGGCGTTCTCGACCAGGTGGTCGACGGCCTTGGAGCGACGGATGGACTCGCGGACGGCAGGCATGCGTCCATCGGCGATGAACTCGGCCTTGGAAGCCTCGACGTCCTTGACGCCGGCCTTCTCGAACTCGGCGTTGACGTCGTCCTCGGTGACCTCGATCTTGAGCTCACGGGCGAGGGCGTCGAGCGCCAGGGACTCGCGGGCAACGTCGTTGGCCTGCTTGTGCAGGTCGCCGATGAACTGCTCCATGGTCAGGCCGGAAGCGGGCAGCCAGGTGTCCAGCGTCATGCCGCGGGCAGCGAGGTTGGACAGGAAGTTCTGGCCAAGCTCCTCAAAGACAGACTGCTCGTAGTCGGCGTCCATCTCCTCGAGCTGCAGACGCTCGGCGAGAGCGGCGACGCAACGGTTCTCCTTCTCGGCCGGAAGGCGGGAAGCCTTGTCCTGCTCGATCTCGAGCTTGATGGCGTCGCGCATAGCGTCGATGCTGTCGAAGCCAAAGTCGGACTTGACAAGCTCGTCGGTGAGCTCGGGGGTGTTGCGGACCTTGATGCCCTTGACGGTGACCTCGACGGTGTGGGTCTCGGCCTCCTCGCCCTCCTCGACCTCGTCGGTCCAGGTGACGGTCTTGACGTCGTCGACGTTAGCGCCGATCAGAGCCTCGTTGAACTCCTTGGGGTTGCTGTCGCTACCGGCGATGAGCATGCGGCCCTCGGCAGCGAAGTTGTCGGCGTTCTCGACGGCCTTAAGGTCGACGGTAACGTAGTCCTCGGCCTCGACGGCGCGATCCTCGACGTCCTCGAAGGTAGCGCGGTAGTTGAGGAGCATCTCGACCTGGTTGTTGATCTCGGACTCGGTGACCTCCGCGGGAGGCATCTCGATCTCGACGGCGTCGTAGGAGGAGAGCTCGGCGGCAGGACGCAGAGAGAACTCGACGGTGTAGGTGTAGTCCTCGTGATCCTTGGCGAGGTCGAGCTCCTTGTAGTCACCGTTCTTGGTGGGGACGATGTCCAGCTCGCTGAGGACGGCGGGCTCGTTGGCGGCGATCAGATCGTTGGTGGCCTGAGCGAGGGTGGCTTCGGCGCCAAGAGCAGCGTCGATGACCGGACGGGGAGCCTTGCCGGCACGGAAGCCCGGGAAGCGGTACTTCTTGGCGGTGTCCTTGTAGGCCTTCTTGATCGCGGCGTCGACGTCGGCGGCCGGGATGGTGACCGTAGCGGTGAGCTTGGCGTCCTTGACGTCAGAAGCGGTGATGTTCAACACGTTCCTCCTCATACTGCCCAGCTTATCTGAGGTGCTGGTACCTTTATGCAACAAAGTGTCGCGACGGCCGAGGCCGACGCAGGTGCGTTGGTGCGGGCGAAAGGACTCGAACCTTCACGGGAATCCCACCAGAACCTAAATCTGGCGCGTCTACCAATTCCGCCACGCCCGCATGAGCGCACAGACTAGGAATGATAGCAGATACGAACGGCAAGCGCACGCACACCTTTTTAGGCCCACGACCTCACCACGAGTTACAGCGGAACAGGGTAGCTAATTTGGGACGGGGCTTTTTTAGCTACCCCGCTTGTGGGGGTAGCTAAAAA